>NZ_JADYXB010000035.1:0-42508 GCF_015864485.1 Pseudoalteromonas sp. SWN166 | reverse complement strand
AGTAAGACCTTTACCAGCTTGAAGTTCAGCTAATGCTTTGTTGAAATCGAAAGATTGAGTCATGTGTCACTCCTGTTTTCTTAATAATACTGAAATGACACAGATTTCTAAACACTACCTACAAATCAGCTGTTTTCGTTTAAATGCTGACCGATGACAGCCAATATCTTCTCTTTCAAATCTGCCGCTTGAAAGGTGCCTTTTACAAGGTAACCTTTAACAAAATCGTGTGACATTATTATCTTTTTTTCTTCTTCTCTTTCAGATGAGCTAAACATCATAACCACACAAGAGCTGATTTCTATCATCTTTCTTAGTTTAGAAAATTTCTCTAAAAATTGGATCCCATTAACTCTTGGCATATTAATGTCTAAAAATATAAGTATTGGAGGAAATCCATCAGGGTATTCTTTTCTGTTAGCTTCATAATTCTCTAAAAATTCTAATGCTTCTTGACCATCTTTTTTTTCAAAAATTGTAAGCTCTAATTCGGCTTCTTTTATTAGTCTTTTAAGAATGTAGCGATCAACTTCATTGTCATCGACAATTAATATTGGGGGTTTAATTTTTGTCATGTTAGCTTATCCATTGGTATTATTATTTTAAACGCTGTACCTTCAGCAGAACTTTGCAGCGATATTTCACCATTTAAATATTCAATATGTTTTTTAACCAGCGCCATACCTAAACCAGAGCCACTGCTCGTGTCTGCATGAAATCGTTTGAACATATCAAACACTTCACTTTGATGCTTTTGTGGTATTCCAATGCCGTTATCTGTAACAATAATAATAAAATTTTCCTGTTCGTTAAAAATATCACAGTGAACAAAAGGTGCATCTTTATCTCTGTCGTAATATTTAAGTCCGTTAGATATCAAGTTTTCGATAATTTGAGCAAAACGTGCTTTTTCAGATTTTATTGGTACAGATAAATTAATAGTTGTTTTAAGCGTACAAGGGTTATCTTGCATGAGCCAAGTAAGTCGCTCTTTCATGTCAATAATTAACTGGTTAAAGTCAATAATGTTTCTATCTTCATTACCAATTTCAGCTTTCGCTAACAGTAAGATATCAACAACAAGTGTTTCTAACTTCTCCATTTGTTGATAAATAATCAGCGCATTTTGACTCGCCTCTTCAATATCTCCTGCTTTTATATCTTCAATAACAAAATGTGCCAGAGACTTAGCCCCAGATAATGGTGATTTTAGATCATGAGATGCTCGGTAAGCAAACTGAGCAAGTTCATCATTTGCTTGCTGCAGAGAAGCCGTTTGGCTGTTTATAATTTCTTTGAGCTCAATGCTGTTTTCAATATTTAAAAGATCATTTTTAATACGCTGCCTCGCCGCTATCACTAATGCTTTTAATTCACCTGACGTTTTAATATCAAGTTCATCATCTAGATTAATATTGCTTTCGGGCTTACTTGATAAAAGCAGGGTTAGATTTCGGATAGAGCTAGATATAGTGCGAGAAAGATACGTTATAAAAATAATATTGAAAAAAGATATAATCAAAACAAGGGGTATTAGCGTCATCAGTATAAACGATACTGTTTTTCTGATTGGTTCTTCAAACAGCTCTGAACTTATATTAAAGCCATTAAGTGACACATTTAGGTTTAGTAAAAAATCATCTCTGCTCAATTCAGCCTTTTTATATTGATCAACTGACAATAAAGCTTTATCTGCAATTTTAATATCGTTTTGACAGATTGTTAGCATGTGATCTGTGTTAATAGCTTTCATAATGGCAAGATTTAATGGGTTTATTTCGTCAATACACTCAATGGGTAGTTGTCTAATTAACAATATATCTGACTCGATAGTGTTTATATCAATGGGAATATCGTTTTCTATTTTTTTAACTGACTTGGTAAGTTGCTGAGCATATTTTAAGTGAAGAAAATTAAGTTGGTGAAACTTTGCCCCCTTTGCTATTTCAAAAGCTGAATAAATAGTAATACTTACTTCTGCTGCAGTTAAAATGACAATAAGCATCAACTTTCTGGAGATATTCATGTGCGACACCTATTTTAGCTACTAATTATTATTTTTATGCATAACACTATATTAAATATAGTATTCATAACCTTAGGTATAGCAGATTTATTTTTTTTTACTAGGTAGTCTATAAATTTTGATTTTATTTAGAGGATTTAATCACAGCATTAAAAATTGTAATATTCAAAGCTAAATAACAGTACATATTTAGCTTTACTCAATTTTTGATAAAAGCTTCATTGTTATTTTTTTGCCACTACAAAGCGGACGCAGGTAGTATAAAAGCTTCTAAAAATGCTGGTGTATTGGCAAATACACCAGCAGCTAAATACGAAATTTTGTTAAGTCATCCCATATTTAAAAAGTGCATTAACATGCAGCATTTTTTGAATGAAAAATATAAGCTCGTGTGTGATCGTACACTAGGTTAAAAGTAAAAGCATAAAGGGTTATAAAAAAAGTTACGCCTATATCCATTATTAATGCTTCCCATAGGCCTACTTTTAAAATGATTGCCATCACGGGGATAGTAAAAACAAGTAACCCGCCTTGAAATAAAAGCACGTGAAAAATACGGAATAATACAGAACGTTGCTCTTTTGCACCGGTAGCTACTTTGTCAAAACACCAGTTGAAAATAAAGTTCCAGCACATAGCAATGGTTGCAACAATTACCATCGTGCCCGATAAAGCCCCAATTGCATGATCTGTAAATAGTGCTAAACCTAAAATTGATAACGACACGGCTAAAATCTCAAACAAAACTGCCTGAAATACTCGCTCTGTTGCCCCCATTTTCTCTGTCATAATGTCCTCTTTTATCTATTCATATTTAAGTGTAGTAATAATGACAGATTTATTTAGTTACAAAAGTTAGCAACTATCACCTATAGTGATAAGATGAGTATATAGTTCTAGATAAAGTAGAATAAAATGTACAGCTTAGAGCAACTGAAAGTATTTGTAACCGTAGTAGAAACCGGCTCTTTTTCAGCAACCGGCCGAAAATTAAAGCGTGCGCAGTCGGGTATTAGCCAAGCTATTTCTAACCTTGAAATTGCAATAGATCAAACATTGTTTGACCGTAATAAAAACACTCCCACTTTAACAGAAAGTGGAAAAATCCTGCTACCTGTGGCTTATTCAATACTGCAACAACAAACTTATTTCGATCAAAAAGTTGAGTCTCTTGCTAAAAACAACGAGCAAGACGTAGTAATTGCGATTGACGAGAGTATAAGTAATCACGGGATTTTAAAAATAATAGCCCCACTTGCACAGCAGTACCCTATTACAAACTTTGAGCTAATATCAGCTACTACGTTTGATGTAGAAGAACTTATAAAAACAGGTAAAGCGCAAATAGGCATCATATATAGTGATGGTGAATTAAAGGTAGATATGGACTTTTTTTTGCTAGGCCAAGCTCGATTTTTAACGATTGCGTCACCGCAACATGCGCTTGCTAAACTTAATAAAGTAAATAGCAGTGACTTAAAAGCACATAGGCAATGTGCTCACCGTAGCCTCAATCAATCAGAGTTATGGTTTAGCTATGCTATAAGCGCTAAGGTTTGGTACGCCAATACTCATCAAACACTTATAGATTTGGTAACACAAAATGTGGGCTGGGCGTTGGTGCCTGAGTTGGCAATAAAACAACAACTTAAACAAGGTGACCTTGTTGCTCTTCCTGTAGTACATGAGCAAGGTGGTTGGCTAACGCCTTTAGGCTGTGTGGTATCAAGAAGCAAACCTACAGGCCCAGTTACTGAAAGTTTACTAACCCTTTTACAGCAACATTTTTTAAAAGAAGGTGATTGGAAAGCTAAAGTTTAACAGCACTCACACGGCGTTATATTGCGAGCTTCTTTTTAATCTTAATTTGCCACTCAAGCGCAAGCTCGGGTAGTTCAAGTGCTGCTAGTAATACGCTTTCATAACCTGGGTATTGTTTATCAAAAAACGCCTGAAACAACGTTTTTACTGAAATGTTATGCGTTGCTTTTTTCTCAATGGTCACCGCATCACCTGTTTTAGCAATGCCTTGTTCAAGCACTCTAAAGTAAACACCGGTGTGGTAATACTGAGTAAACAGTTTAAGGCTGTTTTTATTATTAAGTGCAATAGCCAATTTAAAGCACGGCACACGCGGCTGGCTTACTTCAAGTAATGCAGTACCAATACGAATATGGTCACCTATGTGTATATTTTGCTCATCAAGGTCTGAAATTGTAAAGTTTTCACCAAATATACCGCTACTTAAGTTCTCGTTTTCAAGAGCCTTCTGCCAATACTCATAATGATTTTGCGAAAACGCATATACTGCTTTATCCGCCCCGCCGTGGTTAACTAAATCAGCTTGTTCGTCACCTATAACATTTAGCTTTTCAATCGCTACAGGTTCGTTAGTTGGGGTTTTGAATATTCCCGTTTTCACCTCTTTACCATTATGAATAAGAGTTTTAATTTTAGAGATATTAGTCGAGATGATTTTCATATAAAACCTTTAATGAATACTTTAAATAGCCTAAAAATATATTACTACCTAAACCTTCCGTTTTATAGCGATTAGGAAGAGCTCAACACTAAATACAGCAGCACACTAACAGGTAAGCTCATAATAAATACATAGCCATAAAAAAAGGCGATGCCACCCGCTGAGGTATTATCTACGTCACTGCTTACAATAGCGCCACCTATAGGAATAAGTAGAAATATATTAATAAGTGTACATAAAATAAATGCATCCCCAAATGCAGGAATAAATGACGCAGCAACGCACAAAGCCAGCACGAGCATATTACTCAATCCATCTTTTATTTTTCGTTTGCTTTCAATGACCTTTATAATTAAAGCACTAAAAATCAACCCCAGAAAATAAAGTGAAGGCCAAAATTTTTCATACCCGTTTTCAACTATAAAGTGACCAACTAACCAGTCGAAAAAACCTGCTATCAAAAGAAATGAAACTATTGACGTTAGGATAGCGCTAGTATTTATTTTTCTAGCTATTACATACCTAAAATTTAGCAACAACGATAAAACAAGTGACACTACAGTAACAATAAACAGTAAAACGAATGCATTCCAGAAACCTTCTGCGGATAGATATGCAAGACTTGGCGTAACACCTAACGCAAGTTGATTAATTGGCTTATTTTCTGATGAATATTTTGCTTTGGCATACAAAGCAAAGTAAATACAGAACGGTTGTAAAAAAATAGCTAATAGTAAGAGAGTGTAAATTTTCATCATTCATCCTTGATGACAAACTGAACAATTTTTATAAGTCGCTAATATATAATAAAGTTAAAATTAGAAACACTACAAAAATGGGAGTAAGTATATAAAAAAGAATATTTGATATGATTTTGTATTTTTCTCTGAAGCTAAGCAAGCTATTGTACTGCGCCCTAAAAAATGGAAAAGTAAAAAAAGATCTAAAAATAAACCATAATACTAAGCTGCAGTGCAATTTTATTTCAAACCAAAACTGTTCAGGCTCAATATTTATAGAGTGACCAGCAGTGCTTTTTCCACCTATCGACCAGCCTGTTATGAGCTCTAACATAATAGTTAAAATTAATAGGACTGCTACCCAAAGCGCAGCGGACTCTAGTGACTCTCTTTTTGAGATAAATTTTGAACGCATCTTTATTCACACATTACATTTATAACTACTTTTGCCACTTGCCCAGCGCTTGTTTGTCACTTTGTTTAAATTCAACCCAATTTGATGAGTCTTTAAAGTGTTCTTTTTTCCAAAACGTGGCGTGGTTTTTTAAGTAATCCATTATAAATTGTGCGCCTTCAAACGCGGCTTGGCGGTGGCGGGACGTTACGCCAACAAATACAATTTGCTCGCCAAGTGCTAGATAACCAACGCGGTGAATAATACATATTCTCGCCAGTTGCCAGCGCGTTTGTGCTTGCTCTGCTATAGATTGCAGAAGTTGCTCTGTCATACCAGGATAGTGTTCAAGCTCAAGTGCAATAACGTTATCGCCACTGCTGAACTCTCTTACCAAACCTGTAAAGGTGACAACAGCGCCATCGCTTTTATTATTACTGCAAAGCGTATTGTGCTCGTCACCTACATTAAAATCATCGGTTTGTACTTGAATATGTATGCTCATTAGCCACCTGTAACTGGCGGAAAAAAGGCAAGCTCATCCCCCACTTTTACTATTTCATCACTTGATGACATAGTTTGGTTAAGCGCAGCAAGTAGCTCTCGCTCTTCCAGCCACGGTTGCCAATGTGGGTATTGACTCACTAATTTTAATTTAAGTTCTGAAATACTAAGTGGTTGGCTAATCTCAAGACTTAATTTACTGCACTTTAAGCGCTCTTTTAGTTGCCCAAAAAACAATAACTCTACTTTTCCGGCGCTAGGTAAAACATCGTTTGGATTAATCGCGCTGCCAACTGCCATTTTTGCCCCCTGCTTTTTGAGTAACGCACATGCCGCTAATTTCCATTAGTGGGTCGGCTGCTTTACACATATCAAACAAAGTAAGCGCAGCAACAGATACCGCTGTTAACGCTTCCATTTCGACCCCAGTTTTACCGGCAAGTTTGCAGTAGCTGGTTATTTTAATTTGGCTGTTAGCTTCATCAAGTTCAAAATCAACAGCTACTTTACTCAATGCAAGCGGATGGCAAAGCGGGATTAAATCGGCGCACTTTTTAGCGCCTTGAATACCTGCAATACGTGCCACGCCTAACACATCGCCTTTTTTATTTTGATTAAGCATTACTTGCTCAAAAGCAACCTTGCTCATGCTAATAAATGCTTCAGCTGAGGCATCACGCAGGGTTACGTCTTTGAGCGATACATCAACCATATTCGCTTGGCCGTTTTCGTCTACGTGGCTCAACATACTATTGCTCACGCGATTCACACTTTTTACCAATGGTAATGTGCGGTACAAAGTTACACGGTTTATGCATTGAATTAAGTTGATCTTTTATAATGCCTGTCCACGCTGTTTTACACGCACCTGTAGAGCCTGGCATACAAAAAATAACGGTGTTGTTAGCAAGTCCTGCCAACGCACGAGATTGAATAGTTGAATTACCAATTTCACCGTACGATATATGTCTAAATAGCTCACCAAAGCCGTCTACGCTTTTATCAAACAGCGGTGCAAATGCCTCAGGTGTTGAATCGCGTTCAGTAAAACCTGTACCGCCAGTCACTAAAATAGCGTGAATGGTGTCATCGGCTATCCACTGCGATGCAATGGCGCGCATCTGGTAAACATCATCTTTTACAATTTCTTTATCGGCTAGGTGATGACCCGCCTCAGTTAATGCTTTAATTAAGTAATGACCAGACGTGTCGGTAATCGCATCGCGCGTGTCGCTTACTGTTAGTACTGCAATGTTTAAAGGTATTTGTGTATCGCTTGTGTGGCTCATAATGTTCTTCTTAATTGATTAATGCTTTGGTCAAAATGCTCATTTACAGCTTTAAATTGCGCCGGTGTGTTGGTGTTTATTAATGCGTGCGCTTTATTACATAAAAGCGTTTGCACACCAATGCTTTGGGTAAACTGTTTTATTGATTTATGACTGTTTGCGTTTGTGAGTATGTGTTTTAAATGATTTTTTACACTGCTTGTATTACGAATATACAGCGGTAGCGGTTCATTTTCAAAGTGCCAAGCATGTATTTGTGACTGATTTAATTGATTGCTCACACTTTGTACGCTATTTGACTGCGAAGCCAGCACTATTGTGCTTAACAAACTGCTAGTAAGTAGTGGCATATCTACCGCAGTAATAAGTAAGTCGTGCTCGGTGGCTATTAATGTGGAGTAAATTCCGCCAAGGGGACCGCTATTTGGGTATATATCTTTAACGTACTTTTCTGAGGGATAATCGCTCGGTGAATAATGGCTAGATGACTTGGCTGAATTTGTAACATTACGGCTTATTAGTATATTTTTAGCACCTGCGTCTTTTAATAAATCACACGCATTTTGCAATAGCGTTTTATTTTTTAAAACTAAATCGGCTTTATCTGTGCCCATTCTTGATGACTTACCACCAGCAAGTACAACGCCTGTAAAATCGTGTTGAGCTTTTATATTCGAACCTGTATTAGCTCCGTTACAAGCACTCATATTAGCCACCTAACATGGCTAAGTGAGTTGTCGCACCTGTTAAGCGTTTATCTAGCTCATGACTTATTTCTTTATTGCCCATAGCAGCTCGAATTGCCTTTACGGTCGCTGCAGTATCATCCTCGTTTAGTAGCTCGCGTAAATCTATACCTTGCTCTGCAAATAAGCATAAGTGTAATTTACCTAGTGCCGACACCCTTAATCGATTGCAGCTTTTACAAAAATCTTTGCTGTACGGCATTATTAAACCAATACGACCATCGTAATCAGGGTGACAAAACTCTTCAGCGGGTCCATTTAATTTCCCCCTAACGACTTGTAACCAACCTTGGTCGAGTAACTGTGCTTTAACCGTTTGCCCACTTAAGTGATTTTCTTCAAAAAAGGTTGCGCCGTCACCTGTTTCCATTAATTCTATAAAGCGCACCGTAACTTTGTGGTGCTTTACCCACGCTAAAAAATCCTTCAATTGGTTTTTATTAAACTGCTTGGCAAGCACTGCATTTATTTTTATGTCTTTTATGCCCAGCTCTACAGCGCGCTCAATGCCTTTTAAAATAAGGTTAAGTTTGTCGTGCCCTGTTATGAGTTTAAACATACTCGGATTTAAGCTATCAATACTTACATTAAGTGCATCGAGCCCTGCGTCGGCAAATTCGTCTATTTTATTTAATAAATTAAACCCGTTGGTAGTCATGGCTACTTTTTCTATACCAGGCGTATTTTTACAGAGCTTTATAATATCGGTGACGTCGTTCCGTAAGCATGGCTCGCCACCTGTAATACGCACTTTTTTGGTACCTAGCTCTGCAAACGCATTTACTAAGGTGCTAATTTCGTTTTTATTTAAAAAATTACGCGGCGTATCGCACTGATACCCGTTTGGTAAACAATAACTACAACTAAAATTACATACATCGGTTATTGAGAGGCGCAAATAGTTAAACTGCCGACCAAATTGATCATTAAGCATATGCTTCCTTTTTTCTTTACATTACAACCGCAACATCAATGCTGCTAGAACCTGCTTTGTAATGTTGTTTTATTAATTGGCTCAATTGTGTTTTACACGAACCACAGTTCGTTCCACATTTAAGTTCAGACCCCAATTGCTCGACTGTGTTTGCACCGTTTTTAATGGCGTTTATAATTGGTTGCTCTCTTACTTTAAAGCAGCTACACACTTGTGCACCTTGGGTAAATTCTTCATCGAGAGTTGCATAAAGCAGTGACTGTAACTGTGTAAAAGTCAGTAACGGCTCTGCAAATAGATGATTTATCCATTCGAGTGATATTTCTTTCTGCTCGTTAGAAATAACACCAACAAACGCTAGTTGATCGTTTTGAATACACTGCACATGCATGGCTTTTGCCGTACTCATAGCCGACCACTGCCCTTGTAAACCAGTCAAGGTTTGGCAGTAATACAGTAAATCACTTTGTGGTTCATTAAGCGCCAATTGATAATTAAAGCAATTACTTGCATTAACTTTGAGCCAAAAATCACTGTTTATAACAAGTTCGCTTTTAGCAAACAGCTGCATATATTGCACAAAGGGTGCTTTAACTATATTAACAGCGCCGTGTTTACACTCAGCCTGACCAGATATCGGATCAACTACCGATTGATACAGCCCACTTACTGTAGCAGATGATGCAAATTGCTTGTTCCAATGAATAGGCATAAAGCATTCACCTTTGCGCACGGCATCGGTTACTTTGGCATGCGCGGTAACCTGCCCAGTTTGGGCAATCGCACTTATTAAATCGTTTTGCTTAATTGCTAATTTACTGGCATCAAGCGGATTAATTTCAATATACGGGCGTGTAATATGCGATGAAAGCGCAGTGCTTTTACCTGTGCGGCTCATGGTATGCCATTGGTCGCGTATACGACCCGAGTTCATTACAAACGGATAGTCGCTTGATGTTTTTTGCACAGGTAATTGCGGCGCTATAGGTATAAAACGTGCTTTTTTATCAGCGGTGCTAAATTGGTTATCTGTAAAAACCTGGCCGTTTTTATAAGGCTGATTTTTAACAACAGGCCACATAATGGGTTTTAAATTATCGTACTGGCTTTTTGTGAGCCCAACTAAACCAGAGAGGTTTAATAATCGGCTACCGTTATTTTCAAAGTCGGTTAATTGTGCCCATTCTTCAAAAATGCCACTGGGATCTGTAAAATCAAACCCTTTAAAGCCCATTTTTTTAGCAACGTCGCACATAATTTGCCAATCGTTTTTAGCACCAGAGTAAGGTGCAACCAACGGGCGCTGCCTTGATATTCTGCGTTCTGAGTTAGTTACTGTGCCGTTTTTTTCGCCCCATCCGGTTGATGGAAAAGCAACATCGGCAAATTTTAACGTATCACTTTTTGCAATACAGTCAGAAACAACCACCAGCTCGCAAGTCTCTAATGCTTTTTTAATAGCGGCGTTATTGGGCAAGCTCACCATAGGGTTTGTAGCCATTACCCACACTGCTTTTATTTTGCCTGCAGCTATTTCATCAAACATATCAATAGCATTACTGCCTGCTTTTTTAGCGATAGTTGGCGAGAGCCAAAAACGTTGCACAAGTGATTGATGCGCTGCGTTTTCAATATCTAAGTGCGCTGCCAATTGATTAGCCAAACCACCGACTTCGCGCCCGCCCATCGCATTGGGCTGCCCAGTAATCGAAAACGGACCGCTACCTGGTTTAAGTAATTTACCTGAGGCTAAATGTGCATTAATAATGGCGTTGCATTTATCTACACCCGAGCTTGATTGATTTATCCCCATTGAGTAAAAGCTAATTGCGCTTGGGCTGTTAGCAAATAGCGCGTAAAACTCAGTTACTTGCTCAATTGCTATATCGCAAAAGTCGCTAACTGCCTCACAGCTCCACTTTTGTGCCTCTTGCAGTGCGCTTTCAAAGCCGTTTGTGTGCTGAGCAATAAATTGCGTGTCGAGGTGGTTATGCTCATGTAGATAATTAAGTAAGCCGTTATAAAGTGCAGCATCGCTGCCTGGTTTTATATTTAAAAATGTGTCGGCAAGCTCAGCAGTGTCGGTTTTACGCGGATCAATAACCACCACTTTCATATTTAGGTTTAGCTGCTTTGCACGCTCCATTCGCTGATACAAAACCGGATGCGTCCATGCGGCATTAGAGCCAATTAAAATAAGCAGCTCAGTTTGTTCTAAATCCTCGTAGGTACACGGCACCACGTCTTCACCAAAAGCGCGTTTATAACCAGCTACAGCAGACGACATACACAGGCGCGAATTTGTATCAATATTGCCTGAGCCTATGTAGCCTTTCATTAATTTATTCGCGATGTAATAATCTTCGGTAAGTAACTGCCCAGACACATAAAATGCGACCGCGTCAGGTCCGTGCTTTTGTATTATGTCGTTAAATTTATTGGCAACATGATCGGTGGCTTCATCCCACGAGGCTGCTTTATTATTAATAAGGGGCGACGTTAAGCGATTATCACTGCCTGTTGTGTCGAGCAAATGCGTGCCTTTTACACATAAACGACCAAAGTTTGCGGGATGCTCTCGCATACCTTCTAGCTTGGTTGGCACATTATTAAAAAGTGAAATATCAACACCGCACCCTACACCACAGTAAGCACATGTTGTTTGTTTTAAACTCGTTTTATTTATAGTTGGTGACGTATTTGCGGTTGCCATACTGCTCTCTTTTAATGTGCTTTAATTAGTGTGCTTTAATTTATGCGGGCTGTTTTACAGGCTCATTAAGCGTAACTACGTTAATAGTGTTACTTGCTTTAGCAAGTGCGCTGCTTATTACGTTTTGAACGAGTTTTTCACAGCCACCACAACCGGTACTGGCTTTGGTGTTTTGCTGCACACTTGCCAGATCTATACAGCCTTTAGCGACTGATTGTTCAATGGTGTGTTTAGTTACTTTATGACAAGCGCAAATAATGGCGTCATCAGGCAAGTCATCCGCGCTTAGCTCTGCTATGTCGCCGGCAAGGGGCATAATGAGCGCTTCAGGCGCGGTGGTAAGTTCAATGTCGTTTAAATGATATTGCAGTAAATTATCGTAATCGCTGGTATCGCCAACAAGTACGGCGCCAATCAGCTTATTGCTTTGTGAATTAGTAACTATTTTTTTATAAATCCCATTGGCTTGGTCTTCAAAATAATAACTTATTGCACCTTCGCTGCGTGCATGTGCGTCGCCAATAGAGCCCACTTCAACACCCATTAATTTAAGCTTGGTGCTCATATCTGCACCGCTAAATTCATCTGCTTTATTGTCTGAGCCAGTACTTTGCAATGAACCTTGCTGGGTCTGTTGTAAAATATGCCCAACGGCTATTTTAGCCATGGCGTAACCGGGTGCCACTAAGCCAAAAATAAAGTTATTCCACAGTGCACATTCGCCAATAGCGTATATGTTTTTGTCGCTCGTTTGGCAGTGGTTATTAATTACAATACCGCCGCGCTCACCTAACTCTAAATTAAACTCGCGGGCTAAATTATCATAAGGGCGAATCCCCGCAGAAAATACAATCATGTCGGTTTCAAGGGTTTTACCGCCTTTAAAACACATTTTGTAACGGCAGTTTTCACCTTCTACTATTTCCTCGGTTGCCACCGATGTATGTACAGTAACGCCTAAATCGGTAATTTTATTTTTTAGTAGCCGACCGCCACCCGCATCAACTTGTACGCCCATAAGTTGCGGTGCAAATTCTATTACGTGAGTATGTAAACCCAGTTGCTTTAATGCGTTTGCAGCCTCAAGCCCTAATAAACCACCACCAATTACCACGCCTACTTTACTACCGTGAGCTGAGTTTTTTATTGCGTGTAAATCGTTAATAGTGCGATACACAAGGCAATGTTCACGGTCCTTACCCGGTATAGGCGGCACAAATGGGAATGAACCGGTAGCAAGCACAAGTTTGTCGTATTCAAACAGCTCCCCTTTAGCGGTTGTTACTGTTTGCGCATCACGATTTATATCAACCACTTTAGAGTGAATATGAAAGCGTACTTGCCAATCGTCATAGGTTTTATTACATGTAAGAGCGAGGTCGTCTGCGGTTTTACCTTTAAAAAAAGACGATAGTTGCACGCGGTCATACGCTAAGCGGTCTTCTCCACTTAATACCGTAATTTCAAATGGGTTATCAGCCTGATTTTGAGAAACTAGCTGCTGCACAAAATGATGCCCCACCATTCCGTTTCCTACCACTACAACACGCTGCTTACTTCGCATTTACTCACCTTAAAATGATATCTACTTTAGTAATTAACTAAAATTGAAATCGAATGATTTGTTATAGGATTGTTATAGCAATATGTAAGCCAAATATATAATCATTAAAAATCAGTTGGTTGCCTACATTGGTGCAGAGGTTGAAAGTGTAAATCCCCACAAGATGGTGCAGTTGCACCATCTTGTATCGCTATAAATTAATGAAGAAAATAAGAAGGGAAATTAAATACAACAAGGTATTAAAACTTAGCCCTCATCCATACCCATAATTTTTGAGTATCGACTTTATTTGCAGCAGTATCGCCCGCTGAATAATCAGCATATTTAGCACCCACCGTGTAGGTTTTATTAATCGGTTTAACGTATTGTACGTTCAGCTCACGACCTAAATCGTCAACCCCATTTGATTGCTCATTGGCATCAAAACTGTGATATGTCATCAGCCATTTACCGTCAAATGCTTTACCATTTAGGCTTATGTAAGTGTCATCCAAACCTTGTGTGGGTGTGCTCAAAAACATATCTGCCCAACCATTAAATTTATGCATTGTGGCAAGCGGTGCTGCAAACCCGTAATCGCCACTGTCAGAGCCGAGTGACTCGATGCCAACTTTTAATATTATGGGCTCACTGCCCAACCCATTAATATCAACACCTCCTTCAAGTGCATAGTAGTCTGTATCAAAATCACTCACACTTGTTGAAGCAGACTGCGTTGCATACTCCGCTTTGTAATAAAACGTTATGTCGTTTAGGGTTTTATTACCGTTAAAAGAAACGCCATAAGTGTCTAAGCTGTCGTCTTGTATTGCATCGTCACTTAATAAGTAACTGTATAAAACCACTTTACCGAAGTCTGTTTTAAAGCTGGCATTAATAAGATGATCGGACGATTTAATGTCTTTATCGTCAGAAAATATACGGTTACGCTTATTTAAATAACTGTACTGTAAATCTATGTTATTAAATGCGTAGTTAATGGTTGCTGCATCAAAGGTTTGCCTGTCTTGGCGCCAACCTACGTGCCCAACAAAGCGTTGCCCATCAAGTGCAATTACTTGGCGTCCTACTTTTAGCGAGAAACCATCGCGGGCATATTTAACAAAGCCTTGGTCAATTTCAGTGGTTTCGGGGTCGGCAATAACTGAGTAATCGGTATTTTTACCCACGGTGTTGTTGTAATCGTCTACGCCAAATAGGCTGCGAGTGTCTTCTACTTCAATAAGGGCTGAAAAACCATTCACCTCATCTGTTTGATGCGTTAAGCGGGTTCTGAGTGTTAAGCCGCTTGCATCTTTTAAGGAATTTTCTTGATCGACGCTTTCAAAACGTAGTCTAAAATCAAGATCGGTTTGCGAAGCTTGGCTTATTGAAGGCGCAGTGAAGCAACCCAGTATAAAAATAATAGGTAAGTTGTTCTTATAGTTAAGCATTTTGGTTCTCTAGGTTTTAATTATTAATACACACACCAAAGCAATAAATAAACATAGCGAAATACATTTCCAGACCATCACTGGATCGCGTTTTAGTATTGAGCTTTTATTGGCGGTACTTTCTAAATAAGGGTTAGGTTTGTTGATATCGTTTATAAACTCAGAAAAAGCTTGGTATCTGAGCTCGGGTTTAGGTGCAAGCGCCTTCATAAGGGCTTGATCTAACCAAAACGGAATATCGGCTCTGTATTTACGAATACTTGTGTAGTGCCAATGGCTGTAATCTTTTGGCGCTACGTGGTTAAGCGGCAGTGGTTTGTAAGGCAATTTTGAGCACAATAACTCGTAAGCAATCACGCCAAGTGAAAACAAATCACTTTTGAAATCGGCGTGCATAGTAATGAGTGTTTCGGGTGCAGTATAATCGGCAGTGCCTTGCGGGCAATCATCCGCAATTTGTTTAACCGACTCGTCCATAGCCGCAACACTTACTGTGCCGTAATCAATGAGCGTTACTTTACCGTGCGCATCTATCATTACGTTATCGAGTTTTAAATCACGATGTACCATATCGAGTCGCTGAAACGCCCTTAGCGCATGTACTATTTGTTCAATAATACTGCGTACTTGGGTTATTTCTGGGTGCGGCACGTCGTGTTTCCAATCACTGAGTGTTTGCCCGTCCATGTACTCACAAATATGATACAAAAAACGACTTTGCGATTGCGTACTCAGTACTTTCATCACATTTAAATGGTTTATGCGTTGCCCTACCCAACCTTCTCTTATAAAGCCTTGAAGGTAGTGCACATCGTCTTCAAAATTAACCGAAGGTGCTTTTAAAACCACTGGCGGTATATCGGGCGCTTGCTGCACTAAATAAATATGCGAGCGACTACTGGCATGTAATTTACGAATAACCGTGTAGCCATCAATTTTTTGCCCAACATTAAGTGCGGGTGGAATTTTTCGTCGTGTTAGCGAGTGATAAAGCTCATCTAACTTTTGCTCGGCAATATTTTCTACTTTTACCAGTAAACAACTTACGTTGTCGTCACTGCCTCGCGCTAATGCAAGTTCGGTAATTGCGTTAGCTGCATGCTCTAAATTAGCGTGCTCGTTAATTAATTTAGCTATGTCGCTGCTTGGCAGTACATCGTGTACACCGTCGCAGGTTAATATATAAATATCGTCGGTTTTTAGGTCAACTTCGTAAACATCTATTTCTTGATGAAGTTGTGCGCCAAGTGCACGGGTTAGCGTATCGTTTACTTTGTGATCCCGTGTTATCGCCTCTATTTTACTGTCGCGCAGGCGGGTAATACGCGTATCACCTAAGTGAAAAATATAACCCGTTGCCGACTTTAAAATAAGCGCTGTAAAAGTGGTCATCCAATCAGCTTGGCGCTGACCAAGATGATTATAATTAACCGATTGCGAATAAAGCCACTGATTTAAACTCGCTAACACTTTCGACACTGACTTTTTAACCGCCCAACTTTCGGGAGTATTTAAATACTCATTTATAAAATGAGTAACCGAAAGTTGAGACGCTTGTTTCGCATTTTTTGCTGATGAACACCCATCTGCTAAGCAGGCAATAACGCCTTTAGACTCTTTTTCTTGCGCTTTGGTGTTAAGAGCAGCAAACGCATCTTGGTTTTCTGCTTTTAACCCTTTAGCGCTGTGGCCGCCAAATGAAACATTGAGTTCATTTTTAAGTGCTTTTGCTTGGAGTGTTTCATCAAACATAATCAATAATGCCTTAAGTTACTGAAATAAGTTCTACGGTGCCGTCTTCATTTACTTCGGTAATATGTCCGTCTGGTTCTTTCATAAAAAACAGCGCGCCTAAGCCAAGTAATGCACTGCCTGCTATAATGAAAAAGAAGGTTTTATAGTCAACAAGCGACAATGCCGTTAAGTAAACCACTGCACCAACATTACCGTAAGCGCCAGTCATACCTGCAATTTGCCCTGTTAAACGGCGTTTAATTAGCGGCACTGCAGCAAATACTGCGCCTTCACCTGCTTGCACAAAGAACGAACACGCCATAGCTGCTACAACGGCAAGCCATAAAGGCCACGATGCGTCTACCAAGCCCATTACAAAGTAACCAACTGCAAGCCCCATCGTAAGTACAATAAGTGTTATACGGCGACCTAATTTATCTGAAATCCAACCGCCACCAGGGCGAGATGCTAAGTTCATAAATGCATAAGCAGAGGCTAAAATACCTGCGTACACCATATCAAGACCAAACACATCAATAAAAAACAGCGGCAACATAGAGACAACCGCAAGCTCAGAACCAAATGTTGTAAAATATAAAATATTTAAAACAGCTACTTGCTTAAACTCATAACGATGCGACTCAGGTACCGGTTCTTTAAAAATATGACCATTTACATCAAAGGTTTTATACACTTCGTAAATATAAAGTAGAACTAAAAAAGCATACACAGCAAGTACAAAATTAGCCGAAATTAAGTTAGCACCCGTTGGTGAAAGCTTCCAAGTAAGTAATGCTAATGCGCCGTACATAGGGATTTTCATAATAAGCAGTAATACAAAGTCGCCTTTACTGGTAACTTCCATTGCGCCTACTTTTTTAGGTTTAAAGTATGTGCCGCCCTTTGGTGTGTCGGTTACATTTATGTACCAAATAACACCAAATATAACGCTTAATACACCCGTTAAACCTATCGCATAACGCCAACCATCTTCGCCACCAAACATAAGTGCAATAATTGGTAGTAACATAGCCGCTGCTGCTGAGCCAAAATTACCCCAACCGCCATAAATACCTTCAGCTATACCCAGCTCATTAGCAGGAAACCATTCGCTCACCATTCGAATTCCCACAACAAAACCAGCGCCAATAAAACCTAGCGCAAAACGCGCTATTGCGGCTTGCTCAAATGTGGTTGCCATAGCAAACATAAAACACGGAATACTACAGCTAATAAGTAGTGCCGCATAAACAATACGCGGACCAAATTTATCGGTTAGCATACCCACTACAACACGCGCTGGAATAGTTAACGCGACATTCAAAATTAATAATGTTTTAACTTGCGCCATGGTGATCCCAAGCGAACCTGCTATAGCACCTAACAAAGGAGCATGGTTAAACCATACAAAAAATGACACAAAAAAGACCATCCAACTTAGATGTAATACTTTCATTTTTCCTTTAAAGGATATTAGGTTAAACCCAGAACTCGGTTGCATGTTTATTTTCCTCGTAAACGTATTATTGTTTTACTAATGCCCCACCCTTTTATATGAGTAGTGGCCCAATGTTTGTTAAATTTTAGTTAACCCAACTTAGCAATTACTGAGCCACTAATTAAAAACCATAATTTTCAGTTGGTTATAGGTATTTACTGTTTTGATACGTTATAGTTGCACTATATGAGTGAGAGGCTCTGGGTTGTTAGAGTGCAAATAAAAAGCGTTACCACTTGCTCTTGGATTTAACAAATTGGTATTGTTTATAAAAAGTATGAGAAGCTAAAAAATGCAAAAATCACCGTTAACTTACCAGCAGCAACTGCGCTACTCTCGGCACATTATGCTCCCGCAGCTTGATATAGACGGACAAGAGAAAATATGGCAATCGCATGCTTTAATTATTGGTGTAGGAGGGCTTGGGTGTGCGGTGAGTCAGTACTTAGCGGCATCTGGCGTTGGCACGCTTACCTTAGTTGATAACGATGAAATAGACGTAACCAACCTGCAAAGGCAAATACTGTATAAAGAAAGTGATATCGGTAGCTCAAAATGCAGTGCCGCTAAAAAACAGCTCAGCGCGCTTAATAGTGAAATAGACATAAATACCATTGAGGAATTTTTTGATGAAAATACGTCTATCTATCCTCTATTTAATAACATTGATATAGTAATTGATTGCTCAGATAACCTAGCAACGCGCAATGCACTAAATAGCGCGTGTTTTAACGCTAAAGTACCGTTGGTTTCGGGCTCTGCAATACGTATGGAAGGACAAGTCGCGTGTTTTACTATGGATGGAAACAGCCATTGCTATGGTTGTTTATCGCAATTTTTTAGTGAACAAACACAAAGCTGCTCTGAATCTGGCGTGCTCTCCCCTATTGTGGGGCTAATTGGGAGTATTCAGGCGACTGAAACGCTAAAAATGCTTGCTGGTTTGCCAAGTGGTTTAGACAATCATTTATTGCTGGTGGATGGTTTAAGCATGGAATTTAATCGTTTTAAAATAGCTAAAAACAGTCAATGTGCGGTGTGCAACGTTTAGTTATTCTAAATTATGGATTGTTGTATAAAGCACATCACCCACTTTAAAGTCGTTTTTGTCCCACACTCGCCTTGATGCCAGGCAATACAGTGTTTGCCCATCTACATTAAGCGTTAACTGCCACTTATTATTAATAAGCTCAGCCTGAGTTAACACCGACCTTAAAACATTACTGTGCGTTGTTTGCTCAGGCTTTAACGCACTAAACGACATTTGCTCACTTTCTATAATTAGCTTATTACTGCTATCTACAAGTGCGGGGAGCACATAAAGTAGCTGCTCACTATTTAGTAATTGCAGTTGATATAGTCCGTAGTCTTCATCAAATTTAACCACATCGTAATTAATTAAGCTCAGCGGTGTTTGCCTATCGTTTGCATAAATAGCTTTTGCAACGTGTGCACTCGCACCTTGGTTTATCACCTTACCTTTATCTAGCTGAATAAGGGTATCGCAGCAAAATAGCAGCTCTTTTAATGAGTGACTTACAACTATAAATTTAATATTAAACTTAACGGCAATCTCATTAAGCTTAGTGAGTGTTTTAAAACGCAATGACCAATCAAGCGCGCTAAAAGGCTCATCAAGCATTATAAATTTTTGACCGGCAAGTAAAGTGCGCGCAAATACTACACGTTGGCGTTCGCCGCCCGATAAGCTTTGTACATCGCGGTTTAGTAGGTCTTGTAATTCAAGCGTTTTAACAACGTATTGTAGCGTTAAGCTGGTTTGTTTATTACCGCAGTGTTTTTGTGTAAACGCTAAATTACCTGCCACATCTAAGTGAGGAAACAACGGGCACGATTGCAACTGAAGCGTTATACCGCGTTTATCGCTTGGCAGCTCATGCACTGGCTGATTATTTATATAAACACTTTTTGCAGGCTCTAAACCACTAATACAACGCAGTAATGTTGACTTACCCGAGCCAGAAGGTCCGTAAACACCGAGAACATTAAACGACTCAAGCTCAAGGTTTATATCTAAATCAAAATTATTGAGTGTTTTAAAAAGGCTTAACTTAATCATGTTATTGCTTAACCCCTACAATGCTTTTATTAAACTTAAATAACAGCACTAAACAGGCAAACGAAATAGCCAGTAAAATAAGTGAAAGCTGATGCGCCGCCGTATAATTTAACGATTCAACATGGTCGTAAAGCGCAATAGACACCACCTGTGTTTGTCCCTGAATATTACCGCCAATCATTAATACCAAACCAAACTCACCCAATGTATGCGCAAAACCTAAAGCAAATGCGCTACCAATACTGGGTTTTAAAAGCGGAATAATTAAATGCACAAAGCGTTTAAACGGGCTTAACCCAAGCGCAATTGCCGCTTCGTTGTAAGTTTGATTAATATGCTTAAACCCAGCCACAAGTGGCTGCATTACAAAAGGCAGTGAGTAAAAAAGCGAGCCAATAACCACGCCCTGAAAACTAAACGCAAGCTGTGTACCCGTTAGCCAAAACCAAAACTGCCCAAAAGCGTGATCAGGCGAAAATAAAACAAGTAAATAAAACCCTAATAACGTAGGCGGTAGCACTAAAGGCATTGCAATTAATGCCTCTAAAAATGGTTTAAATTTACCGTTATAGCCAGCGAGCTTGTAAGCCACCGGAATACAAAAAACTAGAAGGAGTACTGCGGTTATAAAGGCAAGTTTTATAGTTAACCACAGCGCGCTTAAATCACTTTGAAGCATTGTTGTCCTTTATTCTGTAACCTAATTCAATTAACTGCTGCTGCGTAGCCTGCGTCATTAAAAATTGCATAAGTTGCTTAGCGCTAGCGAGTTTTTTAGTCGACTTAATAATAACACCTTGTTGAATTATATCGGGATATTGATTTGTAGGCAGCACGGTGTAATCTAAATATTTTTGATCTTGCGTGTTACTGTACGCTGCCTTTAGTGATGAAACAGCCACCAGCCCTATTCCTACATTACCACTTTCAACAAATTGAAAAGCATGCGTAATATTATTACCGTACACATAATTTACTGGCTTTTTAAAATGGTTATTCGCATAGTGCTCTGAGGCACGCCCGTATGGTGAAAAACGAGGATTAGCAATGGCTACTTTATCATTTACTTTTTCAGCTTTGGGTTGCCACAAAGCAAGTTCGCCTAACGCGTAAGTGATTAAGCTACTTTGCTCGGCATAGCCTTCTTTAATAAGCGATTGCGGTCGAAAATCGTCAGCCGATAAAAACACATCAAATGGTGCGCCATGCACTATTTGCGAATATAAAACACCGCTAGAAGCGGCTGATATTTTAACGTCGACATTAGGTAATGGAGAGTTTTTTAGCAGGGTTTGCAATACAGTTTTAAAATTACTCGCTACGGCTACTTGCAGCGTTTCTTTTGCGTTTACGCTGCACGAAAGCATGCATACCACACACAAAAAATAACCCAACCATGTATTGTAAAGCTTTGACATTATAAGTATTGTTTCAAAATAAAATGATTTAAGTAAGCAATATATATGAACGATGTTTGCAATGCACCCGGTTTATTGCCAATTGAAACTGCAATACAAAATATACTTAGCGTAATAACACCTGTTAAAGACGTTGAAACCATCACTATAATGCAAAGCGTTGATCGCGTTTTAGCGAGCGATGTTAAATCAACTATAAACGTACCCGCTCATAACAACTCTGCAATGGATGGCTATGCGCTGTGTATTTCAGATAAAAGCTTAACCTATACACAAGTAGGTAGCGTGTTTGCGGGTCAAGTTTTTGAAGAAACGCTTACCCCAGGGCAATGCGTAAGAATAATGACCGGCGCCGCCATTGCACCAGGCGCTAACGGCGTTGCAATGCAAGAAAGCGCCTCGGTTGATGGCGATAAAATTACGTTTACTGCGCAACCTGAGCTAAATGAAAACGTGCGTTTTGCTGGCGAAGATATTGCAATCGACGATATTATTTTAAAAGCAGGTGATAAATTAAAAGCCGTTGATGTGGGGTTACTTGCATCTTTGGGAATTGCCAATATAGACGTGGTAAGAACCCTAAAAATAGCCGTGCTTTCTACAGGCGATGAGCTAATAGAACCTGGTCAGCCTCTTAAACAAGGCGCTATTTTTGAAAGCAACCGCGCTGTTATTATCAGCGCCATGCAACAAAAAAATATCGACGTGATTGATTTAGGGATTATCCCTGATAACAAAGAACTCATTACCAATGCATTTTTAAAAGCAAACGAACTTGCCGATGCCGTAATAAGCTCAGGCGGTGTATCAGTTGGTGAAGCCGACTTTACTAAAGAAGTGCTTAACGAAATTGGCGACATTCACTTTTGGAAAATAGCCATGAAACCAGGCAAACCTTTTGCCTTTGGTAAATTAAGTAATAGTTACTTTTTTGGCTTGCCAGGTAACCCTGTGTCGGCTGCTGTGACGTTTAATCAGTTGGTAGAGCCTGCACTGCAAAAGCTCTCTGGTCATGGCGAAGTAAACCCTAAAATGCGCTTTAACGCTGTTACTACATCCGTTATTAAAAAGCGCCCAGGAAGAGCTGATTTTCAGCGAGGTACTGCAACAATTAACGAGCAAGGTGACTTAGTAGTTGCCCCGTTTAATAAACAGGGCTCGGGTGTACTTTCGTCGCTTAGTAAAGCGAACTGCTTAATTGTAGTGCCAGCACAAAGCGGCAATATCGAAAAAGGCGCAACAGTCAGTATTGAGTTTTTATAAAGTATTGAGGTGTTATAAAGCCTAAAATGCTACAGCTAACTGTATAATTTAGCTGTAGCGCTATGTAGACCTTAAAATATTTTTATATTTAATGTTTGAATTAAACAATTTAACTTTTCGCTACGTCCTACAAATTCTTCTTTACTCAATCTATTAACACACTTAAGCGCATTTTTAGTTGCAAAGTATCTATCGTAACTTAGGCTTCGTTCGCATTTAACACTATACGTTGAGGGCCAAGAGCCACCGGCGCCTGTTGCTATTCCAACAACATTACATGTAGCATCTATATAGTGCTCCCATGCTGTTATTTGCGCTTTAACGGCATCTACTTGGTAATCGTCGTTTAGTTGTAGGTAGATTTCATCCATCATTTTACTGATTTTAGTTTTGTATCTATTGCCCTCTAAATTATAAGTAATGCCAGTGTACATTGCACCGCCTTCAGGCCAATCATCAGCGCTTTGTGCAAATGCGCCAAATGATGAAATAGCAAAAGCAATAATAATCTTATTCACTTTAAATCCCTTTAATACCAATCTGCTTATATATGGGGTCTATTTAACGTTGAGAAAATTACGCTAGAACTAGGCAAAAATTTTTGTATCTAGTTGTTCNAGAAAATTACGCTAGAACTAGGCAAAAATTTTTGTATCTAGTTGTTCTCGGCAATTGCTCCCTGCATTGCTCTACCTCCTGCATCCATGCAGTCGTAAATAAAAAATTTTTAACGACGTTATAGTGCAATTTAATTCGTTAAATTGATCAAAGATTTATGCAGGTTGGTATAATAGTTACCAGATACCTGAAAAAAACGCTCATAAAAAATGCCGCTAAGCTTAACTGAGCGGCATTATATTATTCAATAAGCTTTTAAAGAGGTCTATTTAAAAACCAAATATTTTTAAATCAAAAAACTTAGTCGCCACTGTATTTATAAATATCACAGCTAGAATGACAGGAATAAACGTTGAAAGTGAAAAGTTAACGTACTTTTCCATCAAGCTTCCCGCATAATTAGGCGAACCTAAGCTTAGCTCTTGCGTTAAGCGTGCTTTTTTCCAGCGGTACATTACAAACAAACACACCATTAAGCCATTAAGCGGTAAAATTGTGTCGTAAAATACATCAACAATAATATCAAAAAAGCTCTTATTAACGCCGCCATAACTGGTGAACGAAGTAAGGCTGTCAATCATACCAAACGACATTGTACATAAAATAGTAAGTACACCGGTTGAAAGTGTAAGGATGCCCAATGCTTTTTTACGGCTAATACCTTTACGGTCACTTAGTGTTGCTGTCGGTACTTCTACTATTGAAACAAGTGAAGTAATCGCTGCAAAAAATACTAATAAGAAGAATGAGAACGCAACAATAGACGCACCTACATAGCCAATATCATTTTGCAGTGCTAGTAATATTTTAGGTAGGTATACAAAAATCATTGATACAGACGAGTCAGAAAGTGCTGATGGGTCTGTGTTTGGATCAAAGCTAAATATAGCGGGCAACACCATTAGGCCCGCTACAAACGCAACGAGTGAGTCTGTAATAGCGACCATTTTAGCGCTACTTACAATGTCATCTTTTTTAGAAATGTATGACGCGTAAGTCATTAATATACCCATACCCAGCGATAGCGAGAAAAACGCTTGGCTTAATGCGCCATTAAGTACACTTGCACTCATCTTAGAAAAATCAGGAATAATGTAGTATTTAACACCGGCCATTGCGTTATCAAGCGTTAATACATAAGTAACTAAGGCAAGTAGCATGAAAAGTAAGGCTGGCATTAAAAATTTAGCGGCTTTTTCTATGCCTTGTTTAACACCACCTAACAAAATTAAGTTAACAATAATAACCACAACGGCCATATAGCCAAACACAGTGTAACTATTAATAAAAACACCAAAGTGGCCAGGATCTGCAAGTAAATCTAAATTACCGAGGCCTGTTTGCGTTAAGTAACCAAAAATCCAAACCGTAATTACCATATAAAACACAGCAATCATAAATGGTGTAAGCACCGCTAAAAAACCTGCTAGCTTCCATTTTTTATCGTTATTAGATAATAGTTTGTACGAACCAAGTGGATCTTTTTGAGCGTTACGACCCATTGCCATTTCAGCCATCATGACTGGCAAACAAATGAACACGACAAATAAAGCGTAAATTAATAAAAATGCGCCACCACCATTTTTGGTAGCAGAAACCGGAAAACCAACTAAATTACCAATGCCAACAGCCGAACCTGCCGCTGCCATTATGAATCCGAGACGGGAACTAAATCGTTCTCTATTATCGCTCATGCGTAAAACCTTTTTATTATTTTGTATATTTCAGCGACTCTACCAGTGTTACACAGAGATTTTCAAGCAATTACAGCTTAAAAATAAAATCGAAGTGTAAACCTGTGTAAATACGCTTTTAATTCACCAATTTTCAACGCTGTGATAGTATTGCGTTAATCAAATTTAACAATTTTTATGAGATTCCTTATGTTGTACATGATTCACTCAACAGACGTTGAAAACAGCTTAGAGTTTAGAAAAGCAGCACGCCCGGCACATTTAGCACGCCTTAGTGAGCTTGATTCACAAAACCGTTTACTTACCGCAGGTCCGTTTCCGGCAGTTGATAGTGAAGACCCTCAGGAAGCAGGTTTTACCGGTTCATTAGTTGTTGCTGAGTTTGAATCAATTGAAGCAGCTCGAGAATGGGCAGCAGCAGATCCATATGTTGCCGCTGGCGTATATGAAAATACAGTTGTTAAACCTTTTAAAAAGGTGTTCCCTGCTTAAAAGTGTATTAAACCCTAAGAGCGTGTGTTGCACTGTAATTCAGGGTTTGTTCACAAGATTTTAATTAAAATTACTGAGATAAAAGCGAATTTAGCGTTTTTACTTGAATTTTAGTAACTTAGTTAATTAAACTAAGTGAGTCTGGTCTAGGAGTTTTCCATTATGCGCATATTATTAAGCCTCGGTTTTATTGCTTGTGTTAGCTTAGCTAACTTTGCTCAAGCAGCAACCGCCACCCAAGCATCTCATGCTCAGGTGGACAAAAAGAAAGCCGTAATACTCGCAAAGAAAACAATTGGTGGTAAGACCTTAAAAATCACCGAAAAAACAGATTTTTATACCGTACGAATACTTAAATCTGACGGCCACGTCGTTGATTTACATATAAATAAAAAAACCGGCGAAGTGAAAAAGGATTAAAAATGCGAATTTTAGTTATTGAAGACGATTTACATTTAGCAGACAACCTACGTAATGCTTTAGAAAAAGAACGTTACAGCGTGGACTTATGCCACGACGGTGAAGCAGGTCTTTTCCACATTACAGAATACCCGCTTGATATGGCCGTAGTTGATTTAGGTTTACCTAAAATAGACGGTATTGAGCTAATTAATAAAGCACGTGCACAAGGCATTACTATCCCTATTTTAATCTTAACAGCGCGCGATCGCTGGCAGGATAAAGTAGAAGGTTTAGATGCAGGTGCAGATGACTACCTTACAAAACCATTTCATGTTGAAGAACTCATTGCACGTTGTAATGCATTAATTCGTCGCAGTGCGGGTAAAGCAAATCCTGAAATGACTGCGGGTCCAATTAAAATTCATACACGTTCACAGCAAGTATGGGTTGATGATAAAGAACTTAGCCTTACAGCTTACGAATATAAAGTACTTGAATACTTAATGGTAAATCCTCAAAAAGTAATTTCTAAATCAGAACTTACTGAGCATATTTACGACCAAGATTTCGACCTTGATTCAAACGTAATTGAAGTATTTGTACTGCGCTTGCGTAAAAAGCTTGACCCTGAAGGCGTACTAAACCCAGTAGAAACACTACGTGGGCGTGGTTACAGGCTTAAAAGCCAGTGGTAATACCGCAAATATCGTTAAAAATAAGGCAAGGATTTATCCTTGTCTTTGTTTTATTAGTCGCACTCCCTATCTTATTTTATTCAATTGGCAAAGCGTATTACGCTTCACTTGTTGATGCGACAGAAAAAACCCTCGAAGCACAGCTTTACTCGCTAATATCTGAAATCGACTTTACTGAGCATGGTATTATTATGCCCAGCACTATCTTAGCGCCTGAGTTAAACAGATTAAATTCAGATACCTACGCAATGATTTATCGTGACGACGATCCTATTTGGAATTCAGAGTCGGCTGTAAATTTAAACTATGTACCACAGCAAATAGAAGCCAAGGCAGGTGCCGCCGACTTCAGGCGCGTGGAGTATAATAATACCGCGTACTGGCAACTTAGCCTGACTGTAATTTTAAACAACATAGATCAATCAGAACAAGCCCGCTTCATATTAGTTAAACGTAACGACGCGCTACTTCGTTTAATGGATGGCTTTAAGCAAACCCTTGTAGATTGGATGTTTATCATGGGGATTGCAATTGCAGGCCTGATGGCGATTGGTTTCATTTGGAGCGCTCGCCCACTCCAACGACTCGATAAAGAAATAAAAGCGATTGAATCGGGTGATATTCAAGAAATTAAAGGCCTCTACCCTGTAGAGCTGCAAACAATAAAAGCAGATCTAAACTTATTGTTAGAGTCGCAACAGCGCCAAAAGGAACGCTACAGAGCCTCATTAAGCGACCTTGCTCATGCACTTAAAACACCGCTTGCGGTATTAAAATCAAGTCCATTGGCAAACGATGCCGATGCACAAGAACAACTCGACCGCATTAATGTGATGATCGAGCACCAATTAAAACGTGCTGCAACAGGTGCATCAGACACGTGGAAAAAACAAACGCCTATTAAACCAGTACTCGATTCAATACTCAGTGCTATGGCCAAAGTATATCGTGATAAAGATATTATTTTTAACTGCTCTGTCACCGAAAAAGATTACTTTTTAGGTGACCAAACAGATTTAATGGAATTGCTTGGTAACTTGATTGATAACGCCTGTAAAGCGTGTCGCTCACAAGTAGAAATACAAGTAATACAAGTAATACAAAGTAAAACTTTGTGTATTGGAATTAGCGATGATGGCCCCGGCGTGCCAGAGGATAAACGTGAATCTTTACTTACACGTGGTACTCGCCTCGATACATACGAAAGCGGACACGGCGTAGGCATGGCGATTGTATCTGACTTAGTTAAGTCGTATAACGGGACACTTACCATTACCGATGCTGATAACTTAGCCGGCGCTCAATTTATCTTAGAGTTTAATTACAATGACAAAAAGTAACTATTTATTAAAACTAACTGCCATTGTGCTATTAACTACAAGCCAGTACAGCTTTGCAGATGAGGCATGTACTTTAGCTGCTAAAGCAACAACCGATGAAGCTAAGCGGTATATTCAATGCCTAGATGCCCAAATTGATAAAGCAAAGCAAGTACAAGGAAGTTGGATATTAAAGCGTAAATTTGAGCTAACAAAATCAGAAGAAAGCACAGGAAACACTCAGGTACTGCCATTATTCCGGCGCAGTATTAAAAATAACGAAAAGTACCTAGAAAGTGCCTGCCAATGGCGCTACTTAATAAAACTTCCTAATGCGACATCAGCAGCAATTAGCTATAAACTCTGTGAAATTGAGCTTATAAATCAATTTACAGAATCACTAAAACACCCATTTTAACTAAACCAATTAGCTAAGTTGTTTTGCACACCCTCAGCTCTGCTTGACAAAATACTCATATCAAAACAAACTATCTACTAGTAGATTGCTAAATAACTAATAGGTAATAAAATGACTAATCCAGTAATTATTATAGGTGGCGGGCTTGCTGGCTTATACAGTGCATACAAGCTGCAACTACTTAATATTCCTTATTTATTACTAGAAGCTAAATCGCAGTTAGGCGGCAGAATTTTAGCCGCACCATCACAAATAAATAGCGATGTTAGTTTTGATTTGGGTCCTACGTGGATATTCCCCCACCAGCCAAAAATTCAAACTTTAGTAAAGTCACTCCACTTAAGTATATTTGAGCAATACAACAAAGGTGATGTGTTATATCAAGCACCTAACGCCAAGCAGCCTCAACAAATTGCAGGTGCTGGAGATATGCAGTTATTTAGGCTTAAGCACGGCATGAATACCTTAATAACGGCCTTGTATGAGCAACTTAATCCAGATTCAGTGCTGGTAGATCACAGCGTCACTGAGCTTAAAAAAGGTGATAATAACTGGCAAATTACGGTTAATCACTTGGGTAATATAAAACACTTTACTACTGAAAAACTAATTTCAGCAATTCCTGCTCGTATGATTACAACACACTTAACACCTGAACTATGGGCGACTCCAACGCTCATAAACCGCCTTAGTAGTGTACCTACATGGATGGCAGGACAAGCCAAATTTATAGCTACTTTTGAACATGCATTTTGGCGTGATAAAAACTTATCAGGGCAATGCTTTAGTCGCGTAGGCCCAATGGTCGAAATTCACGATGCCAGTGCTGAAGATGGCAATTACGCCGCATTATTTGGCTTTATAGGTGTGCCCTACTTATCACGAAACCAAATAACTAAAGAGCAATTAATTCAAGCATGTGCACAGCAGCTTAGCTACTTTTATGGTAAAGATGCTGAAAAGGCAACGGGGTATTTTATTAAAGACTGGGCAAACGATAAATTTGTAGCTAATAGAGACGATCAAACTCAACCTTCGCAGCACCCAGAATTTGATTTTTCAGGCTTAGATGAGCAATTAAGTAACCTCAATATTCATTTTGTAGCGAGTGAGTTCGCAAAACAAGAAGCAGGATATTTAGAAGGCGCAATAAACGCGGTGGATGACGCTATTAAATTGTTTGTTAATTAATAGCTCTATATTTACTGATAACTTAACCATCAAGGGCTTTAATTTTACAGCCCTTGATGGTTATAAATGCTAGTTATTTTTAGCAACGTCTTCGCCACTGCCTAGTAGAGTGGCAACCCACTTACCTTCAGCACTGGCTTCTAAGCCTATTTTTACAATCATCGTTAATGGCACAGATAAAAGCATACCCACAGTACCTAATAACCAGCCCCAAAATATTAATGATAAAAATACCACTAGCGTTGAAAGACCCAGCCCTTTGCCCAAAAACTTAGGCTCTACAATATTGCCCATTACTGTATTTATTGTTAAATAACCTGCAGCAACCAAACCCGCAATTAACGGGCCTTGAGTAATAAGCGCAAGTAATACAGCCGGTACAGCCGCAATAATTGACCCAATATTTGGAATGTAATTGAACATAAATGCCAATACCCCCCACAGCACAAAGTAGTCAACGTCTAAAATCCATAAGTAAAACGCAGCAATAATACCCGTACCTAAACTTACTAGTGTTTTAATTGCCAAATATGAATTAATAGACTCTAAAAAGCGGTCAATTTGCTTCATTTTGCTATCGGGATCTTCAAGTGCCATGTGTATTTTTTTGCCCAGCATTGGCCCTTCAAACAACATAAAAATAACGGTTAAAATAATTAAAAACATGTTTGCCATTACGCCACCTAAACCGGTGAGCATATTAGTGGCTACATCAACCATTTTACCTGGGTCGAACATATTGATTAACTGTTCTTTATTAATCAGTATGTTGTATTGAGATGCTAAATCTACCAGCCATACAAATTCTTCTTTGAGTTGTGTTTTATACTCAGGAAGTTGCTGCGAAAAATCATTTATAGATTGCCCTACAAGCCCGCCAAGGCTTACACCTAAGCCAACTATAATAAGCACCACCAACATAACTGCAATGCCTTTGGGGATCCGGTAACGCCCGAAAAATTTGATAAGCGGATTACAAATAATGGCTATAAACGCCGCCAAAATAAACGGAATAATAATGACACTTGCCGCTTTTATCCCCGCGAGTACGACTACCAAGGAAGCAAAAACGATTAAGCTTTTATTTACTCCAGTTAAACTTGCCAATTTATTAATCCTTTTATTAACTATATCGCTTTAGTGTAAGGCAAAAGGTAATTAAATGAAATAATTACGAAGTGATCATAAAAGCCTATCTCACGTATAAATTTGCAAAGCTGTTTGCTGGCGAGTATGTTTTTTAATCACTTGCTACTATTTTATTGTAAGGATTAATAATGCATATATTTGTTACTGGCGCGACTGGGTTAATTGGTAAGCACTTATGCCCTTTTTTACTTCATCACAATAGCGTTACTGTACTTAGCCGTAATCCGAGTAAAGCAAACGTATTATTGGGTCATAAAGTAAAAGCCGTAAGCGATATTACTGAGGTAGATTTTAATACCGTTGATATTGTTATTAACCTTGCTGGCGAGCCTATTGTAAATAAGCGTTGGAGCGACAAACAAAAGCAAATAATACGCGATAGCCGTATTGGTGTTACACAACAAATTAGTGAAGCTATTAAAGCTTGTAGCACTGCTCCGCACACTTATATATCTGGAAGCGCCGTTGGGTTTTATGGTCGACAAAATAGTAACCCTATTGATGAAACCTTTAAAAACTCACATAACGAATTTAGCCACCAGCTTTGTAAAGACTGGGAAAATGCAGCGCTACTCGCGCAATCAGAACAAACTAGAGTGTGCCTTTTGCGCACCGGTATTGTGTTAGCCAAAAAAGGGGGAGCATTGAGTAAAATGCTACCTGCTTTTAAATTGTGTTTAGGCGGCCCAATTGGTAACGGGGAGCAAGGTATGTCGTGGATACACATCGAAGATATGATTCAGCTAATACTCTTTATTATTAAGCACCCTGAAATATCTGGTCCTGTTAACGCAACTGCGCCAAACCCTGTGAGCAATGCTCAATTTAGTAAAAGTTTAGGCGAGGCCTTATCTCGCCCTGCATTTATTACTATGCCCACCGCTGTACTTAAACTATTAATGGGTGAAATGTCAGACTTATTAACAACGGGGCAATTTGTAGTCCCAAATAAGGCGCAAGCTCATGATTATCGCTTTCACCATCCTGATATTAAATCAGCTTTAGAGAGTTTGGTTTAGCGGACGTTAATAATTGTTAAGTTAAAATCCTTTCCAAATTAAGTATATGGGTAAATTACTACTTTTTACCCATATTTACCTTTGAACATTAATACATAATAATTAGCAAGTTTTCCACCCCGACTATGCCTACCTTTAATAAAAGAGAACCTTAAATGCTACACCTGCCTACAGTGATCAGTCTCTCTTTCATTCTTAACGTACTAATAGGGTTGTTTTTTTTATCCGTACACAACTTTAAAAAGCAAACATCATTTTTATTATTTGGCCTAGCATGTATTACATTTGCGTTTGCCGAGTTACTAGCTTGTTTAAAATTAGTGATTGATTTCCCCTTTGTTACGCACTATTTGGCAGATATTTTTATATTACTAAGCCCATTTTTAATTATTGTTGGATTACATAAATACAAACACAGCAAACCATTAAACTTAGTCCCTCTGTATTATTTGCTTGGCTTTACAGCGCTGACCTTACTGCCGATATACCCTTATTCAGCAGGGCAAATGCTAACTAGTTTTATTATTTCGGGCTTGTATCTTTACTCAGCTTACATTATTAAAAGTATGAGTTTTGTAGCAACGTTGCAGAAAAAAGCGCTTGTTGTGTGCTTTTTAATTCATACCATTTTAATGCTCACACAAACAGCATTACTCGCAATTCCTTACCTTAGTGCTAATTCAGCTAATTACCTTGAATCATTACAATTTATTTTAAGTAGCCATTTAATTTTAGCTACTTGCAGCGCACTAATATTACCGTATCTGCTGGCTTCAAATACCGAACATACACTCTCAAGCCTAGCTAACACCGACACGCTCAGCAAATTACTTAACCGCCGTGGCTTTTTTACAAAGAGTAAAGAAGCACTAAGTAACCCTAAAAATGCAAACAAAAATGTATCTGTTATTTTGCTCGATATTGATTTTTTCAAACGTGTAAACGATCAGTTTGGCCACGAAACAGGCGATCAGGCAATTAAGTGGATATCTCAACATATTAAAGAACAGTTTTTAAGTGTAGGTATTAGTGCCCGAATTGGCGGAGAAGAATTTGCTATTTTACTGCCAGACTACAGCCTAAGTGCAGCAAAAAATGATGCCGAACAACTAAGAAAAAACATAAGTACCCAGCCTTTTTACCATGACGAACAACATATAAGTCTTTCGGTAAGCGCTGGGGTGAGTAATGCACTTAATGGTGAAGCCACAATAAAAGAGCTACTTGCCCAAGCAGATAAACGCCTTTACTTTGCCAAAGAAACAGGCCGAGACAAAGTAGTCACCTTTGATGAGAAAAGCTTATTAATGCAAAACTGAAGGCTGGGGCATGTTGATCTTTGGTGGTTTAATTTTCAGCAGACTATTTTGTATTTAGGCAAAGCTGGGCCTATGTAGTGTAGTTGTTCCTCATAAATAGCCGGTAACGCGGCATAAATGCCAAACATTCGCTGCCCTTTAAGTTCTTTCTAGGGACGATTAACTCTTTATTGCCTATACGGGATGGCATAGGTAAGTAAGAGATGTGAGCAGGACGTAGGAGCCGTTACCGAGCCATGAGGTTACAAACCTCGCGCCGCGATTAAATAGTCCCTAGATTGAACAAATTTCAATCCACAAAGATCAATACGCCCTAAACATTGAGTGCTAAATTTGGTATAAAAAAAGCGGCTACATGCCGCTTTTTATATGTAAGCTACTTAGCTAAACGCTGATCACTTAACAATCCAAGGCGTTACTTTAATAACGTTCGATATATCGCCAAGCACTGCGCTATCATCTTCCCAGCTATCTTCAACTGCAAAATAACACACTGACTTTTCACACGTTATGCTTTTATCATCAAATTGCATTGGGCTTTTAAATGTAACTGCTACGCCCTTTTGCTCTGGTAATAAAAACCACATTAACTTGCTTACAAAAAAGCCCGACAAATCAGTTAACAACTCATCAAGTTCTTCGTTAATGGTATATAACGACTGCTTTGAAAACGCTAAACCTTCAAGTTCGTTTGCTTCTATTTGTAACTTTAATTGGCAATCGTGTACAGGGTTTTGCGGCTCTACTACAATGACCGCTTTATCTGTATCAAGCTGCTTATCGAACGGCAATAGTAATTGTGCTTTATCGGTAAAGTTAAGTGGATACTCGTTTCTTTCGGTTAAAATAGTACCGCTTTTAATCGCACATGTTTCATTAGTACCAATATCACTAATGTAAAAGTTAACTCGCGCATATTGAAAGTCACCTTTGTTAACAATTTTTAAGCGGTCGTAAAAACCGTCATACGACATCACAAATTCTCTCGCATTTACATTAAACGCACTAATGCTCAGCAGTACTAACACAATAGCGTTGGTAGAATTAAAAATGTATTTATTCATCAAAGTAGGCTCTATTTTGGCTAATCATTGTGTTTAACTCTTCTATATACGCTTCACCGCGCTCAGAGTAAGACATTAAACCATGTGTAAGTTCAGTCGCTAAAATTGGTTTTTGCTCAAGACGTAAGTTTTCACGTATTGCGCGCAAATCTTTATAAGCAGGATGCGTATTTATGTTTTTAAAGTAAGAGTTTATAGCAGCTCTTACCGATTTAAACGCAGCAACTTCGTGCGCAGCCCCGCTATTACGGCGTTTTGGCACCATGCCACAACCTTTTGTGTAACACCACTGACCAAAAAAGTTAAGGCCAATACGTGCAAAACGTGATGTGCCCCACGCAGATTCATTTGCAGCTTGCATAAGCGCTAATTCTTTAGGAATTATATCAACACGGCGCAATGCTTGCGTAAGTATTAGCGTATCAACCGTGGTTGGTAAGTCATACGACTTTAAAATTTTAGCAATATCTTTGCTTTGCTTTTTTTCTAAAGGTAATTCGTTTTGTAGCATCATGCGTGCTATTTCGAGCTTAGCGCGTTGCTGTAGTATTTTTTTATTTTCGGCTTCAACGTGCGGACGAATAAAGCTAAAAAATGCATGTTTTTTTTCTTTTACATCACTAAATTCTGAAAACTTTGGCAGTTTTACATTATGTAATGGTTTTTCTTTTTTCTTCACTTTTGTTGTTTGCTCTGACGTTTGCTCATCCTGATCAACGTCGTCACTTTGCATAAACGGATACGCAAGTGCCCATACGAAAAACACGGTTAGTAAAAGTTTAAAAATCGTTTTTAACATGTATTCTCTCTTTGAAACAACAACTATGCATGGTTTATACACAAGCATACGAAGGCGCATTATACCTAAGCCACTTTATAAACGCGAATAACTGGGGTTTGATGACCTTTTACGGTTGAGTTTTCAGCAGTGTATTTGAATTTTAGATAAAACAGAGCCTATATAGTGCATTTGTTCATTCGCAATTTATAAGTCCATGGGTATACTGAGCAAAGTTTAATAATATTAACTATGTGTGAGTAAGCAGTATGGATAAACAATGGCAAAGCCGAATAATAGAGCAATATAAACATCGTCCTAACGATAATCGCTCGCCGTGGCAGGTCGATCGTTCGCGTATTATTCATGCCGCTGCATTTAGGCGTTTGCAAGCAAAAACCCAAATTATGGGTATTGGCCTAAACGACTTTTATCGCACTCGCCTTACCCACTCTTTAGAAGTATCGCAAATTGGTACTGGCATATTGCGCCACTTAAAAGCGCAACATAGCGACTTTACGCACTTTCCATCAACCGGACTGCTAGAAACACTGTGTTTGGCGCACGATATTGGCCATCCACCCTTTGGCCATGGTGGTGAAATAGCGCTAAATTACATGATGCGCGATCACGGTGGTTTTGAAGGTAACGCACAAACACTGCGCATAGTTGCAAAACTTGAGCCCTACAGTAACGGGCACGGTATGAACCTAACTCGTCGTACTTTATTAGGTTTTATAAAATACCCCGCGTTTATTAATACGCTTTGGCATACCATTCCCAACGATACAACCGGTCGTGCATTTATAAAAGCAGATGATTGGCGACCTGCCAAAGGGTTGTACAACGACGATACAGCCATATTCAATTGGATAGTAGAACCACTAAGTCAAAACGATAAAACATTGTTAGGTAAACATGCCGCTATTGATAAGTACCGCGCTAAAACAACGTATAAATCGCTCGACAGCGCCATAATGGAACACGCCGACGATATAGCGTATGCGGTACACGACTTAGAAGATGCCATTGCAACCCATGTACTTACATTAGACGATTGGCAAACTCATGCTCTACCTCATTTAAAAGCGCTTAACTTTGACTGGTTAAACACCATGCTTGAATCGCTCACTCTGCGTTTGTTTTCAAAAAATGACTTTGAGCGAAAAGATGCCATAGGTGAGCTGGTTAATACCTTTATTATTCATATACATTTGGATATTCAAAATGATGCCTTTGAATGCCCTATTTTAAAGTACACCGCTAAATTAGATGCCCAATACGACAGTGTATTGCAAATACTTAAGCATTTTGTGTTTCAACGTTTAATACGCGACCCCGAAATGCAACAAATTGAGTTTAAAGGCCAAAATTTACTAATAGAGTTATTTACAGCATTTGCGAGCGATCCGCTGCGTTTATTGCCCGAAACCACACAAGCACAATACATAGAAGCCGAAAAACAAAATCAAGGGATGCGTATAATTTGCGATTATTTAAGCGGAATGACCGACGAATACGCCTATAAAACATATCAACGATTGTTTTCACCTATGCAGTAGCTAACTAGCAAACATTAAAAAGGCCGAGTAAATTTAATTTACTCGGCCTTTTTTCTTTAACTATGTAATTTTAAATAGTTAGTTAAATGTTTTTATAATGACTCTACGCCCATGTTATATAAGGTAAAACCAAATATATCAGCGTACTGCTCAATCGTTTTACTCGTTGGTGTACCTGCGCCATGCCCCGCATTAGTTTCTATGCGAATAAGCGTTGGATTATTACCTGTTTGCTTTGCTTGAAGCTCAGCTGCAAACTTAAACGAATGTGAAGGGACAACGCGGTCATCATGATCGCCAGTTGTGATCATAGTAGCTGGATACTCAACACCTGCTTTTACATTATGAAGTGGTGAATAACCTTTAATGTATTCAAACATTTCTTTGCTTTGCTCACTGGTACCGTAGTCGTATGCCCAACCAGCGCCCGCAGTGAATGTATGGTAGCGTAGCATATCAAGTACGCCTACAGCAGGTAGAGCCACCTGAAATAAGTCTGGGCGCTGCGTCATCACTGCACCAACTAACAAGCCACCATTAGATCCACCGCGAAGTGCTAAGCGCTTTTTAGACGTGTACTTTTTATCTTTTAAATACTCAGCAGCCGCAATAAAGTCGTCAAACACATTTTGCTTTTGCAATTTAGTGCCGGCATTGTGCCAGTCTTTACCGTACTCACCACCACCGCGAATATTAGCAACGGCGTACACACCACCTTGCTCAAGCCATACTGCATTAACGGGGCTAAAGCTTGGCGTTAAACTAATATTAAAACCACCGTAACCGTATAAAATAGTAGGGTTTGAACCATCAAGCTTAATGCCTGTTTTATAGGTAATTACCATCGGTATTTTAGTACCGTCTTTTGAGGTGTAAAACACTTGCTCAGACGTGTAATCATCGCTATTAAAATCAATAGCCGACTTACGATAAACACCCGATTCACCCGTAGCTACATCAAACGTATAAGTAGTACCTGGTGTTTTGTAGTTAGTGAACGAATAATAAAGCGTTGTTTGATCTTTTTTACCGCCAAAACCACGTGCAGTACCCACGCCTGGTAATGTAATTTCGCGAATTAGCTCACCTTTTTTGTTGTACTGTTTTACCTGCGAAATCGCATCAACCATGTAGTTGGCAAAAAAGGTATCGCCACCTTTTGTAAGGTTTAGTACGTTTTTGGTTTCAGGAATTAAATCTTCCCAATTTTCAGGGCTTGGGTTACTTGCATCAACCGTCACTACTTTTTTGTTTGGTGCATTGAGGTTAGTAACTAAAAACAGCTTGCTGCCTTCGTTATCAATAACTGATGTATCTGAATCAGTATTTCCAACAACCGTTACAAACTCACTGTTTTCTTTTGTTAGATCTTTTATAAACAGCTTATTGCCTGAGGTAGACGTACTTGCCGAAATAAGTAGGTAGTGGCCGTCATGGGTTACATCAGCGCCTACATAGCGATGTTTTTGCTCATCAGTTTCACCAAATACAACACTATCAGCAGACTGTGCAGTACCTAGCTTATGGTAATACGCTTTATGCTGATCTGTTTTAGCCGAAAGTTCACTCCCTTTAGGTTTTTCGTAACTTGAATAATAAAAACCTTCGTTGCCAAGCCACTCTATGCCACTAAATTTAACGTCAACAAGCGCTTCTTCAACTTGCTCTTTGGTATGTACATCAATAACAATAATTTTACGCCAGTCGCTACCACCTTCAGATATTTGATACGCGAGTAATGACCCATCTTTTGAAAACGATAAACCCGACATAGACGTCGTGCCATCGTCACTAAACTTGTTTGGATCTAAAAATACTTCAACGTCGCCGCCATCTTTACTGCGGTACAAAACATATTGATTTTGCAGGCCATCGTTTTTATAAAAATAGGTGTAATCGCCTTCAGTAAAAGGAGCGCCTATTTTTTCGTAGTTCATTAGTTTTTCAAGGCGCTGCTTTAACTTATCGCGATAAGGTATTTGTTCTAAATAAGAAAACGTTAAATTGTTTTGCGTTTTAACCCAATCGGCAGTTTCGCTGCTCATGTCATCTTCAAGCCAACGATATGGGTCGCTAACCGCTTCTTCAAAGTAGGTGTCTACGATATCGCCTTTTTTTGTTTCTGGGTATATAACTGCGTTAACTTGCTTCATTGGTGCTTTTACTTCTTCTTGAGTTACCGTATTAGTTGGCTCTGAACAGCCGCTAAGCGCTACAATTACAGCACATGCTAGAGTGTGTTTAAACATCCTGAGTTCCATTCTTATTTATTAATAGTGCACCTAAGTTATTAACTTTTAGCCCTTTTGTCTATTTAGATGCGTTAAGCACCATTTATCGCTGTAAACAAATGTAAACTTACGCTTTAATAGCACGACCCTCATTAAAATAAAAAACAATAAAAGAGCACACTATGCAAAGTACAAACCTCACGTTTAAAAGCTTTAAAGCCTTCTACCCTTATTATTTAAAAGAGCACCGCAACGTGATTTGCCGCCGCTTACATTTTATAGGAAGTACACTTGTTCTTGCTGTAATCGCAATAGCATTAATAAAACAACAATACAGTCTATTGTGGCTATTACCTGTTATTGGATATGGGTTTGCGTGGATCGGGCATTTCTTTTTTGAAAAAAACCGCCCTGCTACTTTTAAACACCCTTTTTACAGTTTATGGGGAGATTGGGTAATGTTTAAAGATATGCTTGTTGGAAAAATTAAATTTTAACACTATTTTTAGCACTCTTTTTTTATACCAATTGCTTATAAAAACAAAATTGTTTCATGTTTTAAAGTATAGGTTCTAATAAATAGGACATAAAATATAAAACGCCCATAAAATGTTAATTTAATTAACATTTGATGAGTGGCTTTATCTTTTTCTTTTTTAGTAATACTTGTAACTTAATACCTACCTAGTCACAGCCCAATAGAAACGCCTTCATACTCGTAATTAGTTAAAACCATCAATCTCATCTTACCAGTTAATTAAACGTTAAATTTAACTTTTGAATATAATTCATTACCCATCAATTACTTAGCAATCACCTTCGCTATATAACTAAAACAATGGTCATTATAAAAAACAATCAAATGTAATTATAAAAACACCTAAATTAATTGAATGTTATTCAATTGACTGACTTTGTTAATTAAGTATATGTTTGAGGTAACAAAAAATTTAATTTTTTTGTACAAAACTAAAATAATTCAATGGGTATGGGGAAATACAGCATGAATAGAAAACCGTTATTTAAATTACAGCAATCGGTACCACAAATATTACTCGCAATGAGCGCGTCTGCTGCACTACTTGGTTCGCTCTGCGTAAATGCTGCAGAGCAAGACACTAAAGCAGAAGAAAACATCGAACAAATAAGCGTAATTGGCTCTCGCCGATTAGGCCGTACAGTAGAAGACAGCGCAGTACCCATCGATATAATTGGTGCAGATGCACTTAAAAACTCAGGCTTTACTGAAACGAATGCCCTGCTTAGCAGTTTATTACCCAGCTTTAACTTCCCACAAGCATCACTTACTGATGGCAGCGATCATGTACGCCCCGCTCAGCTTCGTGGCTTAGCACCCGATCACACCTTAGTGCTTGTTAATGGTAAGCGCCGCCACAGCAACGCATTACTTAACTTAAATGGCTCAACGGGTCGTGGTTCATCATCGGTTGACTTAAATGCGATACCTGCAAATGCTATTGCCCGCATTGAAGTATTACGTGATGGTGCAGCAGCCCAGTATGGTTCTGACGCTATAGCCGGTGTTATTAATATTGTGCTTAAAAGTGCCAGCAGCGGTGGCTCAGTGGCGGCTATATATGGCGCTAACGTAACCGAAATGGACGGTGTGCCACAGCTAAAATCAGTATCTGAAGGCAGTGATGGTAATTTAGCCTTTACCGAAGGGGGCGATCGTTCATTAACCGACGGTCAAACTTTAACGCTACAAGGTAATATGGGTTTTGAACTGGGTGAAAATGGCTTTTTAAACATTTCGACCGAATACCGCGACCGCCACTCTACAAACCGTTCAGACTATGACCAACGTGAAAACTACGCTCGATTAGAGGATGGCTCACTCGACCCTCGTGAACTCACAGTAAACCGTTACAATCATAACTTTGGTAATGGTGATGTAGAAGATTTCTCTGTTTTTTATAACTCAGCTCTACAACTCACTACCGATGCTGAACTCTATTCATTTGGTTCTTATTCTAAACGTGAAGGTGAAGGCGGTGGCTTTTATCGCCGTGCAAGCGACAGCCGAAACATAGAAGAAGTTTATCCTGATGGCTTTTTACCTGTGATCACCTCAGACATAAACGACTTTTCATTAGCGCTTGGCGTTAAAGGTTTTGTAAGTGAATGGAATTACGATGTATCGGCAGTGTATGGTCAAGATGCGTTTGAGTTTGGTGTTATAAATAGCTTAAATACATCATACGGCCCGACTAGCCAAACAAGCTTTGATGCCGGTACCCTGACTTACGATCAGCTTACTTTAAACGTAGATTTTAATCGCGAAGTAGACGTCAGCTTTTTAGAAAGCTCGGTAAATGTCGCTGTAGGTGCTGAGTATCGTCGTGAAGGCTATCAAATAGATGCCGGCGAAGAAGCTTCATACGCACAAGGATCATTTGGCCCTGGTGGCGTGGTTACTGGTGAGGATGGCCCATTTGGCGCTGCCGGCGCACAAGTATTTCCAGGCTTTACCCCAGAATCTGAAGGTGACAACAGCCGCCACAATGTTAGCTTTTACATAGATTTAGAAACTTACCTCACAGATGATTGGAACATAGCTGTTGCAGCGCGTTACGAGGATTACTCTGATTTTGGCGATACGCTCAATGGTAAAATTGCAACGCGATATTCGCTCACTGAAGATTTAGCCATTCGTGCATCGGCATCGACAGGTTTTAGAGCACCTTCTTTGCAGCAGCAATACTTTACCTCAGTAGCCACTGTATTTGTTGATGGCGAACCAACCGAAACCGGCACTTTTGCACCGGGTAGCGATGTAGCCAAAGCACTGGGCTCACCTGGTCTTGATGCAGAGGAAGCCACTAACTACGGCGTTGGTTTTACATGGTCTACCGACTTTAACTTCAGCTTATCGGTTGATTACTACCAAATATTAATTGATGATCGCATTGTGTTATCAAACAACTTATCGGGTGCTGCAATTGCCGATTTACTTCAAGGAACAGGCGCTAACCAAGGTCGTTTCTTCTTAAATGCAATTGACAGTAAAACACGTGGTGTAGATGTGGTTGCCTCTTATAATGTGGCAACTGATGGTTACGGCGATATAGCCTTTAACTTAGGTTATAACTACGGTAAAAATGAAGTAACCAATATCATCGATCCACCAGCTGAGCTACAAGGCGCAGGGTTCGATCAAGACAACTTGTTTTCAGGCACTGAGTTGCGTCGTTTTGAAGTAAGCACACCACGTAATAAGTACAACTTAAGCGCAATATGGACTAACGACGATATACGTACCACGCTTAGAACTACGCGTTACGGTGAAACTCAAGATCCATCATCAACGGCTGAACTAAATGAAGTGCTAAAACCAAAATGGATCACCGACCTAGATGTCGCCTACTCGCTTACTGAAAACGTATCGCTGAGCGTAGGTGCAAATAACATTTTTGATGTTTACCCAGATGCAACCCGTGAAAATGTTGACGATGTAACAACCTTCTCACGTTTATTTGCTTACTCTAGCTTCTCACCATACGGATTTAACGGACGCTACGTGTACGGCAAAATAGAAATGACATTTTAAGCACCAAACATGGCACAAAGCATTAAAAATACAAAAGCCACCTAATCGGTTAACACCATTCAGTTAAGCATGTTTTGACTTAATGGTGTACCGAGTTTTTGAAATTCGAACGGTCCTACTTTTGGGCCGTTTTCTTTTTTCTGGAAGAATATAACGTTTCACTCGTTC
>NZ_JADYXB010000034.1:0-42565 GCF_015864485.1 Pseudoalteromonas sp. SWN166 | reverse complement strand
TGGCAGAAAGCCTCATTCTAGAGCCTCGAAGGGAGCGAAGTTTTCCTCGCTCAGTCAAGCCAAGACCGCAGCGGTACGCTAGAAATAAAAAAGCCGCTCACCTTAAGTGAACGGCATTAGCTCAGTGAGCGGTTTTTTATTGCTTATGGTTTATTAGTTCAAACCAAGCTTTTTAAGTTCTGTTTCTACTAGCTTTGCAGAAAGTGGTACATAACCATCTTTCTCTACAATTTGCTGACCATCTTTTGAAAGTACCATTTTTAAGAACTGTGCTTCCATTGGAGACAATGGCTTATTTGGGTGCTTATTTACGTAAACATATAAAAAGCGAGATAACGGGTATTTACCTTGCGCAACGTTATCAAGTGTTGCATCAACAAAGTTATCGCCTTTTTTAGCTAGCGGTACAGTACGTACGCCCGATGTTTTATAACCAATGCCAGAGTAACCAATTGCATTTAATGAAGATGAAATTGACTGTACTACCGACGCTGAACCCGGTTGTTCATTTACGTTATTACGGAAATCACCTTTACACAGTGCTTTCTTTTTAAAGTAACCGTAAGTACCTGATACAGAGTTACGCCCGTATAATTGAACATCTTTAGCTGCCCAGTCACCTGTTAGGCCAACATCGCTCCAACGGTTTACTTGCTCTGGTGCACCACACTTACGAGTAGATGAAAAAATAGCATCTACTTGGTCAATACGAAGACCTTCAATTGGATTATCTTTATGTACATAAACCGCTAGTGCATCAATAGCAACGCGTACTTCAGTTGGTTTATAACCGTAGCGTCTTTCAAACGCTTCGATTTCTTTAGATTTCATTTTACGGCTCATTGGACCAAGGTTAGCAGTACCTTCGGTCAGTGCCGGTGGAGCAGTAGAAGAACCTGCCGCTTGAATTTGAATATTTACATTTGGGTAAATACGTTTGTACTCTTCAGCCCAAAACGTCATCATGTTGGCTAAAGTGTCAGAACCTACTGATGAAAAGTTACCTGAAACACCACTAATTTTTTGATACTCAGGAATATCTTGGTCTAAAGCAACTGCTTGTGCAGATACGAAAGTTGTAACAGCCACACCCATTGCGGCAACTAAATTTTTAAATTTCATGGTGGGTTCTCCAGTTTGTTCGTCCCATTTTCTAACTGCTGCCCACTCTAAAGTGAGTACATGACAGTTACATTACTCTTAAATGACACTTTTATGACTTGACTGATTAGCTTAATTTTTTAGTTAATGGAACTATCTTATCCATTGAAAATTCAAAGGAAAAACACGATCCTTTGTTTACTTCGCTGCTAATATTTAATTTACTATCGTGGCGCGTTAGTACATGTTTTGTAATCGCTAGCCCTAAACCTGAGCCACCCGTTGTTCTGCTACGGGCTTTATCAACGCGGTAAAAACGCTCGGTCAAACGATTAATATGCTCAGGCGCAATACCATCACCATTATCGGTAACACTAAAACATGCTTTATTGTTTTTGCGCTGCCAGCATACTTCTACTTTACCGCCTGGCTTTGTGTAATGAATGGCATTAAATACTAAATTAGAAAACGCACTACGCAGTTCATCCTCAGAGCCTTTAATATCAAGGGATTTATCAATATTAAAAATAAGCTCATGGCCTTTATCTTGATTAATTGAGTTTGCCTCAGTGTGAATATAACCCAATAATTGCGGTACATTTATGGCTTTATCGTTATCTTGACGCCTCGCACCTTCAATACGCGAAAGCGATAGTAATTGGCTGACTAAGCTATCCATGCGCTTGCATTGTTCAAGCATAGTATTTTGCGCTTTGTTCCACATTGCTGGGGGCGGCATCATGTCGCCATCCATCATCTCAAGATACCCTGTAACCACTGTAAGCGGTGTACGCAGCTCATGTGACACATTGGCAACAAAGTCTTTACGCATTTGCTCTAGCTGTTTTAAGCGTGTTACATCACGTACTACAACCATAAGTTGCGTGCTTGCATAAGGCATTACCCTAAACTCAAGTACTTGCTCAATACTGTGGCCGTTATCAAGCTCAAGCGCGTCGTCAAACTCGCCTTTATGCATGTATTTAGCAAACTTAGGTTCGCGAATTAAATTATCAAGGCGCTGACCATGATCGGTTGGCCACTGCAAACCAAGTACCTTAAGCGCAAGTTGATTACACCACACAATACTTAAATCGTTTTGCAATACCACAACCGCATCGGGCACCGCTTCTGCACCATCGCGAAAGCGACGAATTAAATCAGCAAGCTCATTACGTTTTTTACGATTACGGTGCTGTAGATGATAAATACCTTCAAACACTTGCTCCCATGCACCCTCACCTTCTGGTGGATTAAAGCTACGTTGATTAAGTAGCCAATCACTCAAACGATAAAGTTGATGGTAGTGCCAAATAAGGAGGGAAAATGATCCTAAAAATAAAAGTAAAAATGGCGCGCCAACCAGCACACCAATTAATAGTAAGGGTAAAAAATAGATAAACAGGCGCTTTACTAACGCCTGCTTATTAACAACTCGATACATACACTCACTTTACCTTAGAGTAGTAATACATGCGTATTTCATACATTAGCTAAGCTTTAAGCTGATCACAGCTTACTTGAAAAACGATAACCCGCGCCACGTACAGTTTGCACCAAACGGTCATGTCCAAGTGGGCCAATTGCTTTACGCAGACGACGAATGTGCACATCAACCGTGCGATCTTCTACGTAAACGTTAGTTCCCCATACATGATCAAGCAGTTGTTCACGGCTATAAACACGCTCTGGATGGGTCATAAAAAAGTGCAGTAATCTAAATTCGGTTGGCCCCATATCAAGCTCATTACCTTCTGAGGTAACGCGATGCGATATTGGGTCTAAACGTAAGCCATGTACTTCAATAGCTTCTTCTAATGAGGTTGGCGATACACGGCGAATAACCGCTTTAATACGTGCCATAAGCTCTTTAGGAGAAAACGGCTTAGTGACGTAATCGTCAGCACCTACTTCAAGGCCGCGTACTTTGTCTTCTTCTTCACCGCGAGCTGTAAGCATAATAATTGGGATTTGGCGGGTGTGTTCGTTTTGCTTAAACTTTTTAGCAATTTGAATACCGCTTCCACCTGGTAACATCCAATCAAGTAAAACCATATCTGGGTAAGGTTCAACCATAGCTGCAATAGCAGAGTCGTAATCTTCTGCTTCAATTGCTTGAAATCCATTTTGCTCTAAAACAAAAACCAACATCTCCCTGATAGGAGCTTCGTCATCTACGACTAGTACTTTACGTGACATTCCAATTTATCTCTTACGCTATCGAATTAGTTTTCATTATTATGACTAAGTATGACATTTTTATGAAAGTGTAACGTGTAAATTAAAATGGTGGTAAAAAAAACACAAATTAGTGACAAAAAACCTCATTAACGTCATATTTTTAAAACCTTTTTAATATTTAACGTAATAAAAAGAGATTTACGATAAATTTTTAAAATGTCAGATTTTTTAAATTACCTGCTTTTTTGCCCGTATTTAAATTACTACATAATAGCGAATTAGCTGGGATCATTGTTTTACTAACCCATACCTTTTTACAGATCGACGGCTTAAAAGTAACTTTAAAGCCATTTTAAAATCAACTAACCCGCCTGTGTCGCCATTAATACGTTTAAAAATAGATCTAAATTTTACTAAGCCCCAAATAAAGGATCAGATTTTTACCAAGCCGATCCACTCTCAGATCAGAGTTGTACCTAGTCAAAGCCATAAGTTGTTGATTGTTTATACAAATAAATAACGATCAAATTATTTCAAAGGCTAAAATAGCGCCAAAGTGAAGTTGGCTTAGTAAAGTAATGATCCGAAAGTGCTATGTTAGTAAATGGGTGATCCCAAAGTACGGCGTTGATAGTACAGTGATCTGATCAATAAAAGCCGTACCCGTAATATAAAAGCGCAGGCATTAAAAAAGCCAGCAACAAAGTTACTGGCTTAAATGATCAATTATAAACGATCTATTATCTAATTTTAGGGTCTAGTTCGCCGCTTAAGTATTTAAGGTGCATTTCATCAAGTGAAATTGGCTTAATTTTACTAGCCTGACCAGAAGTACCAAACGAGTTGTAGCGTGCTACACAAATCTCTGTCATGGCTTTAGTTGCTTCAGCTAAGTATTTACGTGGATCGAAGTTAGATGGGTTTAATGCCATATGACGACGAATTGCACCAGTAGATGCTAAACGTAAATCGGTATCAATATTTACCTTACGAACACCAAACTTAATGCCTTCAACAATCTGTTCAACTGGCACACCATAAGTTTCTGGAATTTCGCCACCGTACTGATTAATAATTTCTAACCACTCTTGAGGAACAGAAGACGAACCATGCATCACTAAGTGCGTATTAGGAATACGGGCATGAATCGCTTTAATGCGATCAATCGCTAAAATGTCATCTGTTGGTGGGCGAGTAAATTTATAAGCACCGTGCGAAGTACCACAGGCAATTGCAAGTGCATCAACGTGTGTTTTATTTACAAAGTCAGCCGCTTCTTCAGGATCCGTTAGCATTTGCTCAGTGGTCAATATACCTTCTGCGCCAACACCATCTTCTTCGCCAGCTTCACCTGTTTCAAGTGAACCAAGTACACCTAACTCGCCTTCAACCGATACGCCACAAGCATGCGACATAGCAACAGTTTCGCGCGTTACTTCTACATTATATTCGTAGCTCGAAGGGGTTTTACCGTCGCTCATTAACGAGCCATCCATCATTACTGATGAAAAACCAAGCTGAATTGAACGCTGACATACACCTGGCGATGTGCCGTGATCTTGGTGCATAACAACAGGGATATGTGGCCATTCTTCAACGGCTGCTAAAATCATATGACGAATAAATGGAGCACCAGCATAAGCACGTGCGCCAGCTGATCCCTGAACGATTACAGGGCTGTTTGTTTTGTCAGCCGCTTCCATTATTGCGCGCATTTGCTCTTGATTGTTAACGTTAAAAGCAGGTACGCCGTAACCATGCTCAGCGGCATGATCTAAAAGTTGTCGCATACTGATTAAAGCCATTGGGTATTCTCCAATTTATCGACAGTAGTTCCCTACCATCTAGTTTGAACGGATGTGTTAGTTTGGCGTTATAACAACGCCACGAAAAACCACTGCTTTGCAGTAATATTCCGTCTAAATTAACTATTAAATTAGGGTGAGAGGTATTTAATAGTTAATTGTCGGTAAGGGCTATTACCCCCTCACCTTACGCTACTAAAATTACTTAGCGCGCGATTCTAGCATTTCAACTGCTGGAAGTTTTTTGCCTTCTAAAAACTCTAAGAACGCACCACCACCAGTAGAAATATAAGAGACTTTATCGGCAATGCCGTATTTATCAATTGCAGCTAAGGTATCACCGCCGCCGGCAATTGAAAACGCATTTGAGTTAGCAATTGCTTGTGCAATAGCACGTGTACCATTACCAAACTGGTCAAACTCGAACACGCCAACAGGGCCATTCCATACAACAGTGCCCGCATTTGCAATAATTTTTGCAAGCTTGCTCGCTGTATCTGGACCAATATCAAAAATCATATCGTCGCTTGTTACTTCGCTTACGTCTTTAAGCGTAGCTACAGCAGATTCAGAAAACTCATTACCAACAACTACGTCAGTCGGTACAGGGATTTCACCATTATTAGCAATCGCGGCTGCACATAAACGGTTCGCTTCATCCATTAAATCAGGTTCGTAAAGCGATTTACCAACTGGGCTACCTGTTGCAGCAATAAAGGTATTAGCAATACCGCCGCCGGTAACTAATTGGTCAACAATTTTAGAAAGTGAATCTAAAACAGTTAACTTAGTAGATACTTTAGAACCACCAACAATCGCCACTAATGGACGCGCTGGGTTATCAAGTGCTTTGCCTAACGCTTCAAGTTCAGCTGATAATAACGGACCTGCACATGCCACATCTGCAAATAAGCCAACGCCATGGGTAGATGCTTGTGCACGGTGAGCCGTACCAAATGCATCCATTACATATACATCGCACAATGCTGCTAGTTGCTTAGATAACGCTTCGTCGTTTTTCTTCTCGCCTTTGTTAAAGCGCACATTTTCAAAAACAACCACTTCGTTATCAGCAATATCAACACCGTTTAGGTAGTCTTTTTCTAAACGTACAGTTTGCTCAAGGGCATCGTTTAAGTAATCAGCTACAGGTGCAAGCGAAAACTCTTCATCATATTCCCCTTCCGTAGGACGGCCAAGGTGTGACATAACCATTACTTTAGCACCCATCTCAAGCGCTAATTTAATAGTAGGTAGTGCTGCACGAATACGCGCATCTGACGTCACTTTACCTGCTTTAACTGGTACATTTAAATCTTCACGAATTAATACGCGTTTGCCGTTTAAATCTAAATCTGCCATTTTTATGACCGACATGAACATCTCCTTAGTTAACGATACTGAACCTGAAAAATACGTTTAAAATTATTATATTAATAAATTACTTATTCACTGCCATCATAGCACGCGCTGTGTCGAGCATACGATTAGCAAAACCCCATTCGTTATCACACCATACTAATAACTTTATCAGTCGTTTGTGACTAACACGTGTTTGTGTGCCATCAATAATACAAGAATGTGGGTCGTGATTAAAATCAACCGATACAAGCGGCTCTTCGGTATAACTTAAAATACCTTCTAAGCGGTCTTTTGCTTGCGCTTTAAGTGCATTATTTACTGCATTTAAATCTACATCAGTATTAACCGTTACACTTAAATCCATTGCCGTTACATTTATAGTAGGAACACGTACGGCGATGGCTTCAAAACGGCCTTTAAATTTAGGTAAAATACGGTCTATACCACGGGCGAGCTTTGTATCAACTGGAATAATTGATTGGCTTGCAGCGCGAGTACGACGTAAATCATGATGATAACCATCAATCACTTGTTGATCGTTCATCGACGCGTGAATTGTTGTAATAGCGCCCGATTCAATACTAAATGCATCATCAAGTACTTTAATAACCGGCACAACACAGTTAGTTGTACACGACCCGTTAGACACAATTGTGTGTTCGCTTTTAAGCTCATCGTCGTTAATGCCATACACAATCGTAGCATCAACATCGTTATCGGCCGGATGCGAAAACAACACCTTTTTAGCGCCTGCTGTAATATGTAACTGAGCGTGTTCACGCGAGTGATAAACACCCGTACATTCAAGTACAACGTCTACATCGAGCGTTTGCCAAGGTAATTCAATTGGGTTTTCTTCACAAAAAAGTGCAATGGTATCGCCTGCAACACTAATGGTGTCTTCACCAAGCTTTACAGGAAAAGAAAAACGACCATGGGATGTGTCGTATTTTAATAAATGAGCAATAGCTTCAGGATCAGCAAGTTCGTTAATCGCAACAATTTTTATATCGTCGCTCAAACCAGACTCGTATAACGCGCGGACAATATTTCGGCCAATACGACCAAAACCATTAATTGCAAGTTTGATTGCCATGAAATATAAAATCCACTCTTTTAGCGTGCAGATAAAGGCAATACGCCTTTTAGATGGCTGTATTGTAATCGACCTTGAGTATGATTATAAGAGGGTAGCATTAGAAACTTTAAATTAAGAGCAAAGAGCTTAGCCGTTGTAAGCTCTTTAATAGTTCTGGGCTTTTAGATTAAGCCTTGTAAATTAAGCTTTTTAAACTAGTTTTTTTAATGCATTAATTATATCTTCTGGCTCAGAGCGAGTACGGTAATCAACATCAACATAGCGCCAAGTCACTTTACCTTGTTTATCTAAAACAAAGGTGGCAGGAATAGGTAAAATACTGCCATTTCCGTTATTCAGCGACTCTAAATCTAGGCCTCGATCTACTCGCATATGCTCTAGTAAAAATGTAGGTACTTGCCATGCTACGCCGTAGCTTGCTGCAACATCCGCATTTTGATCACTCAGCACTAAAAAATCCATGTTACTTATTTCGTTTTCGCTCATTGAGTCATCGGGTACTTGCGGGCTAATAGCCACCAGCTGCGCACCTAAAGCATGAATTTCAGGTAAACGTGACTGCAGTGCTTTAAGTTGTAAATTACAGTACGGACACCAACTACCACGATAAAAAGTAATAACCACAGGGCCTTGTGCAAGTAGCTCTTCTAATAAAACTTGCTCACCTTGTTGATTCGGCAGCTCAAAGCGTGGGGCACTTTGAGCTAAATTAAGTGCATTTGCACCCTCTTGAAAGGATTTTGCTTGAGCAATACTTTCATCAACACCTTTCATAAAATCAGGATTACCTTTTCGCCCAGCGGCTACTTTTGCCTCGGTTTGTGCTTTTAATGTGTTGCTTTCATCGCTCATAGTATGGCTACCTTCAAATTAATCAAAAACTTAAAGCCAGCTTACATTATGAAAATGTATTTGAAATGAAAATTTTAATTTAATCATTTACTTCTAAATCAAACATCACATTTATTGATGAGGTGATGCTTATTATTGAATTGGTACTTATTGTTTTATCTACATACCGTTTATGTTCAAAGGGGTTTGAATTATTAGTATAGCCCGATAAAACTGAGTGCTTTGCATCGCCTTCATTATCACTGTAATTCGTTCGGTTTGAATTCGAACTAATGCTGTAAACTTTTCCAAGTTTAGTGCCAAATGCTTTAGCAAGCAGGTTCCCTTTAGCTATTGCGTCATCTACTGCAGCTTGTGTTACCTGCGCCTCTAACAACTTTGCTTTTGAAGATACACTCTCGATTGCTATAACATTATTTATTTTTACGCTTTGTGCAAATTCAATAAAACCATCTATTTTTTTAATATCATTTATTGTTACTTTAACCGTTTTTAGCGCTAAGTACTTATCGCCTGAAACAGTCCCCGCTTCTGTACCAATAATATTGTATACATTGCTTTTTAAACCAGATACAAAAACATCGTCTTGCTCAAAGCCGTATTTGTCGACTCCTTCAAGTAAGGAGTTAATCTGGGCATCAATATCTCGTTTAGCCTCAAGCAACGTATCTTTAGTGCTCGTTACTTCAAAAGAAACTTGAGCCATATCAGGTTCAACTAATACCTCCGCAGTGCCCTGTACTGCAATATGGCGGTTATCAGGCAAGCTTGAATTAGCAAAAGTGATGAGTGGAAATAAGGTTAAGAAAATAGTAGTAATGAGTTTCATGTTCGTTCCTTGAAGTGGTTAGTTAAATAGTAATGATTACGTAAGCGTACCTATAATTATACAGGTAATAATAAAAGTAAACTGTCCTTTATTGTAGGTGGGAGTTTACCTCGCGCGGCATAAAGCCGCGCCTACAGCCAACCTACGTCAACTCACCTATTTTTATCTTTTTTACCACGACTACATTATTACTTTAAATAGGGTAACCTGTAGGCGGGAGTTTATCTCTCGCGGCATAAAGCCGCGCCTACAGCCAACCTACGTCAACTCACCTATTTTTATCTTTTTTACCACGACTACATGATTACTTTAAATAGGGTAACCGCCTCTTTATTGTAGGCGGGAGTTTACCTCGCGCGGCATAAAGCCCCGCCTACAGTAACCGCCTCTTTATTGTAGGCGGGAGTTTATCTCGCGCGGCATAAAGCCCCGCCTACAGCCAACCTACGTCAACTCGGCTACTTTTAGCTCTTTACCACGGCTTATTTGATGGCACTGAGCTAGCAGTAACTCGGCGGTCGCTTGTGCGTCAGTGAGGGCATGATGACAATGATAGCTTGGTAACTCATAACGTGTGCGGCAGGCATTTAGGGTTAAATCATCTTGTTTTATTTCAGTTGAATGATGAAGTAAGCGCTTTTGTTCAATATGGAGCGTGTCGATTATGAGTTTAGGACGTATAGTTATATTGGCATTTTTAAGCGCTATTTTTAAAAATCCCCAGTCGAGCATGGCATTATGAAACACTAAAATACAGTCGCTAAAATGGCAGCTCAATTGCGTTAGTATGCTGTTTAGGCTCTGTCCTTTTGTTATAGCATCGTCGCTAATTCCATGAAAAACAGGACTTTGCTCAAGGCTTTTTACGTCTTTGTTTATAAGGTGCTGCGACTCGCTCATTTTTATACATTGGTTATCTATTATCACCCACGCTACCGACACTATTTCGTGCTGTTTTGCATCAAGGCCAGTGAGCTCTAAATCAATCACTAAATAACGCTGTTGTAAGGCATTTTTACCGAGTAATTTACGGCGTTTTAAATACCGAGTGAGCAGTTTTTTTACCATGTTAGTAACCCACCATCATAAACTGCCGCGAGCAAACTTAAACGCGGCGGCTTGCTGCGCTTGTTTAACAAGGTAAAACGCTTCTTTTAGTTGATGGCGCTCCAATGAGTTTAATTTATTAGGATTAATACAGTTGCTTGGTAGGCCCTCTTCGTTTATTTGTGTACTCAAGCGAAGCTGCGTTAAGAACCGCCAGCAGTCTTTTAGGTTGTATATATCTTCTTTGCTGATAAGTTTATGTTTTAGTAGTGCGTCCAACCGCTCTTGCGTGTTGGCGCGCCTAATACCCGCTTTTAGAGCGTACAACCGTACTATGTCATTTATAATTACGACACCGCGCTTTTTTAAATCTATGTATTTATTATTTTGATCTGTTTTTTCGGTTTTAAATTTATTAAATAAACCAATTGGCACGCTGTTACTGCTTATATCGCTTGCCATTGCGGCATAGAATAAATCATTACGTGATATACGAATTAGTTGCTCGCAAAAAGCCGTGTATAAAGTGTTAGAGCCTTCTATAAAGCGCAGATCAAAAAATATTTTACAGTTAAGCATTGCATTGGGTGTCGGACTTTTTATCCATTTAAAAAAGCGCTCGCTCCAGTCGTTTACGCTCATTCGGCACTCATCGCTGCTTGCCATAATATTACCTGGACAGCGCCTAATGCCGCATTCAACTAAGTTTTCACATACAAACTCACCCATGCTTTTAAAGTAAGCGTGTTGTTCGATGGTTAAGTCGTTAGGGAGTAATAAGCCGTTGTCTTGATCTGAATGCAGGGTTTGTTCTTCTCGTGCTTGCGAGCCAAAGCAAATAAAACTAAAGCTAGTTGGCGCTGCGCCATGCTCTTCTTGAAATAAGTGAATAAGGCGCGATGTAAGTGCATCAGTTAAACCACTGAGTAATTTACCAATGAGCGATATGTCGTCAATGTTGTACGAAAAACCACGCAGAAGTTCGGGGATTTCTTTTGCGTAGCGTTTTAAGTCGGTAATCGTATGTGCTTTGTATATGCGCCCAATAAGTTGTACGGGGTCACTTTTTTGTTGGCGCAGTAAATCGGTGCTGGTTATCATTCCTATCGGGTTATGATTTTCGTCAAGTACAGGCAAATGGTGAATGTTGTATTTAAGCATTAAATGTAGCGCCGAAAACACCCGGTTATTTTCAAATATAAACTTGGGTTTAGCGGTCATAATACTGCTTACTGCATCTTGCGGGTCTATCTCGTCGGCAAGTACTCGGTTGCGTAAATCGCGGTCGGTTACCACCCCTACTAAGTGCGCGTGCTGCGTTATCATTATTGACGATACGCCATGCTCTTTCATTTTTTTTGCGCTTTGTCTAATACTTGCATCGGGTGCAAGGGTAATAGCAGTCCGGGTCATTAACTCTGATATTTTACGTTCAGACCAACTGTCGTTTTTACTTTTATAATGCGATGACAACAAGCGGTTTGCATGAGCGCGTACAAAATATTGTTCAAACGATTTATATTCTCGGCGTAAAAAGTCAAAGTCTGTTTGGGAGAGCATATATACTATGCCCTCTTTTTGTACTTCCAACCTATTTTGAATGGCCTCGCCGGTTAACAGCGACGGAAAACCAAAATAATCACCTTGTGCAAGGCGCGTTACCACATCGCCTTTGGCATCAACTAAATCGTATAGACCAGAGCGAATTAAAAATAGTTTGGGGTTTTCACTTTGTAACCACTGCGCTTGGTTTTCGCGTGTAAGGTAAATAACATCGAGGTGATTTACAAAGTACTCGCATGCACTGCTGTTAAGGAGGCTAAAAGGCGCTTGCAAACATACATACTGGGCTATTTCTTGTTGTTCTACACTCATTGTATTCGCTCTTTAAATGGTGATGTACCAATCTAATGTACTTACTTATTAAACAAATAAAAAGCCCGACTAAAGTCGGGCTTTTGGTGCTTTATGATTTTTAAATCTAGCCTATAAATTGTAGCCTAGTGGTCGTGCGCTTCAGCCGACCCTTTAGGGTTACGAATGCTTTCAACCATTTCTTGAATTTCAACCGGTGTAGGTTTAGTAAACTTAAGAACAATTGCAGCAACTGCAAAGTTAATAATCATACCAATTAGACCAATACCTTCAGGCGAAATACCTAAGAACCAGTTTTCAGGGCTGTTAAGCTCAGGGCTAACAAACTTGAAGAAGATAATATACGCAGCGGTAAAGCCAATACCCGTTACCATGCCTGCAATTGCGCCTTCTCGGTTCATTGTTTTAGAGAATATACCCATAATAATTGCTGGGAAGAAACTCGCTGCCGCTAAGCCGAACGCAAATGCCACTACCGATGCCACAAACCCAGGCGGGTTAATACCAAAGTACGCGGAGATAACTATAGCGACCATGGCTGCCAACCTCGCTGCAAGTAACTCTTGCTTGTCGGTAATATCGGGCTTAAGGGTTCGCTTGAGTAAATCGTGCGAAACGGAGGTCGAAATAACCAGTAGTAAACCTGCTGTTGTAGACAGCGCAGCGGCAATACCACCAGCAGCTACCAGTGCGATTACCCATGCTGGTAAGTTAGCAATCTCAGGATTAGCTAATACCATAATGTCGCGGTCTACGTTTACTTCGTTAGCACTATTCGGATCGGTGATTTTACCCGCCGTGTAGAACATTTTGCCATCGCCGTTTTTATCATCAAATGTAATTAAGCCTGTGCGTTCCCAGTTTTTAATCCACCCTGGTGCTTCTGCGTAAGCTGTACCGCTACCGTCTTTACCATTAATGGTATCAACCATGTTTACTCGAGCAAAGGCTGCAACCGCAGGAGCTGTAGTATAAACAATGGCAATGAACACTAACGTCCATGCTGCAGAAATACGCGTGTCTTTTACGCGAGGTACAGTAAAAAAGCGAACAATTACATGTGGTAAACCCGCAGTACCTACCATTAACGCACCAGTAATAGCAAACACGTCAATCATGCTCTTAGAGCCTTCGGTGTATTGTGCAAAACCAAGTTCAGCGCTTAAGCCGTCTAGTTTATCAAGTACGTACACGCCATCGCTGCCAATTAACGTAGCACCAAAACCGGTTTGTGGGAAGAAGTGACCCGTCATCATCATCGAGATAAAAATAGCCGGTACAAGGTATGCAAATACAAGTACACAATACTGCGCTACTTGAGTGTAAGTAATGCCTTTCATGCCGCCAAGTACCGCATAAAAGAATACAATCACCATACCAATGTAAACACCGGTTTCTATTTCTACTTCTAAAAAGCGTGAAAATACCACGCCTACGCCACGCATTTGCCCAGCAATGTAAGTAAAACAAATGAATATGGCACATACAATTGCCACTAAACGCGCGGTGCGTGAATAGTAACGGTCGCCAATAAAGTCAGGCACAGTAAACTTGCCAAATTTACGTAAGTAAGGCGCTAAACACATGGCTAATAGTACATAACCACCTGTCCACCCCATTAAGTAAACGCTGCCATCGTAACCTGCAAACGAAATAATACCCGCCATTGAAATAAACGACGCGGCGCTCATCCAATCGGCTGCTGTTGCCATACCATTAGCAAGAGGAGGTACGCCGCCGCCCGCTACATAAAACTCTTTAGTTGAACCCGCTCGAGCCCAAATTGCAATGCCGATATAAAGCGCAAAGCTTAAACCAACAATTATAAACGTGAGTGTTTGAACATCCATTGCTTAGCTCCTATTCGTCTACGCCGTATTTTTTATCTAACGTATTCATTTTGAAAACGTACACAAAAATCAAAGCAACAAAGGTATAAATCGCGCCTTGCTGGGCGAACCAGAAGCCAAGTTTAAACCCAAAAAAACGTACTTCATTAAGTACATCAACCAGTAATATGCCAAACCCAAAAGACACGATAAACCACACTGCTAAGAGTTTAAATAACAGCGAAATGTTTTCTGCCCAATAAGCTTTTGCTTGTTCTTCATCTTTAAAAGCCATTTTTGTTTTCCCCTTTAAGCACCGCAATATCGCGGTGAGTGGTTTTTTATCTTCGCTTACCAATTTAGCAACGCTGGTTAAATATTGAATTGAGACCATAGTCGTAACAGCTTGTTAACGTTTACGTAAACTGTAGGCTGCGTTTTATTTAAAACATCAAAAACCCTTTAATTACATAAAGTTAATTATTTATGGATATTTAAAACACAGAAAATGTTACAAATTGGTTAATACTGCGACATTAGTCTAATACAATTACATATTTACATTTAAGCCTTTAAATTCATAACCTTAAAAAACAAATGCTATTTAGAAATAAAAATCTGCACGTACACTCACTAGGAGTTCTGGTATTGTGTTAATTCCTCATAGGGTTGAGGAACTATTTAAAATAATAAGGTTTAATAACAACATGACTGCCGTACTCATTATTGTTGCTTTAAGTTATATAGGTGTGCTGTTTTGGCTTGCCAACTGGGGCGATAAAACAACCCCTTTGGCAAAGCGTATTAGCCACCATCCTTTTGTATATTCACTGTCATTAGGCATTTATTGTACGTCGTGGACTTATTACGGCTCGGTAGGTACAGCGGCCACCAGCAGTTGGAGTTATTTGCCCATTTTACTTGGCCCTGCCTTGTTGTTTTTTTTCGGCCAAAGGTTTTTACGTAAACTGGTACTTGTGAGTAAAAAGCAAAACATAACCACTATTGCCGATTTTATTTCAGCTCGCTATGGCAAACGCCAAACCACGGCAATTATGGTTACAGTTATCGCCTTGCTCGCTACTATTCCCTATATTGCACTGCAATTAAAAGCGCTCAGTACCAGCTTTTTACTCCTGCAAAGTAGCACTAAAATATCGGGCGATATGCTGGCGCTTTCGGCTACATTAATTATGGCTTTGTTTGCTATATTTTTTGGTACACGCAAAGTGGATGTAACCGAATATCGTTCGGGGTTAATGCTCGCTGTTGCGTTCGAATCAATGATTAAACTAATTGCCCTTATTGCTGTTGCTGGGCTTGCGGTATTTACACTCTTTAACTTGCCCGAAACTACTGCAAATAAAGTAACCGAATCGATTTGGGATCACTGGACCAACTTTAACTTTTTTAGTTTTAACTTTATTGGTCAGTCCTTAATGGCGGCAGCCGCTATTATATGTTTACCACGTCAGTTTCATGTAACCGTGGTCGACAACCAAAACAAACGCCACTTACTTACCGCTCGCTGGGCTTTTCCGCTGTATTTACTGTTAACTGCGGCAATGATTTTACCTATTGCCACAGCCGCTATTCATCCTGAAATTGGCAGTGGTTATTCACCAGATAGCTTTGTACTTGCCCTACCTTTAATTAACGACAATGCCTTTTTAACCACCTTTGTATTTATAGGCGGTTTATCGGCCGCCACCGCAATGATAGTGGTCGCTACACTGACGCTAAGTACCATGATTTCAAACGATGTTGTGCTGCCACTTATGCTACGTCGCAAATTTAAACGTAACTTAATCACTACCAGTTATAAGTCTCGTATTTTACTTGTAAGACGCTTTGCTATTGCGGGCATTTTAATACTGGCCTACTTTTACCAGCAATGGTTTGGGCACAGTAGTGCGCTGGCGAGTATGGGTTTGGTGGCTTTTTCACTTGTTACGCAATTACTGCCTTCTATTGTGGGCGGATTATATTGGCGAAAAGGCCATGCATATGGCGTTTACGCAGGTTTAGTTGCAGGCTTTATTTGCTGGGTATTATTTTTAATGCTGCCAATACTCGATGCCGGCGCAGCACTTGATAGCGAGCTACAGCAAACACTTATAACGCGCGGAACCTTAATAGCTTTGTTTGCAAATATTGGGTGTTATATTAGTTTTTCACTAGGGGCAGAGGAGCGCCTAATTGATAAAATTCAGGCCGCTGCTTTTGTTAATCCCAAAGATCAGGCTATTTTAGCAAGACGCTTAAACAAAGATGTAAAAGCCACGGTTTACGACTTTAAAATACTACTGCAAACCTTTTTGGGGATTCAGCGCAGCCAGCAGGTATTAGCGCATTACGCTCTTGCCCATCACTTAAGCGATAATAACGCACACCCAGAACCCGAATTTATAGCTTACTGCGAACGCGCATTAACCGGCGTGCTGGGCGCATCTTCCGCACAAGCGTTAATACATACTGTATCATCGGGTAAGCGTATGGCATTTGAAGAAGTTGTAAACTTTTTTGACGAAACCACTCAAGCGCTGCAGTTTAATCAAAATCTGTTATTTACCTCACTCGAAAATTTAAGCCATGGTATATCGGTTGTCGATAAAGATTTAAAGCTGGTGGCATGGAACAAACGCTACAGCGAAATGTTTGGCTATCCTGAAGGGTTTTTAGAAGTAGGCCAACCCATAGAAGACATTATTAGATACAACGCGAACCGTGGTGAATGTGGCCCTGGAGAAATAGAGCGCCAAGTAGAAAAACGCGTGCAGCATTTAAGATATGGCAGCTCGCATCACTTTATTCGCCACCGTCGTAATGGACAAGTGTACGAAATGATTGGTAACCCGCTGCCCGATGGCGGCTTTGTTACCAGCTTTTCGGATATTACAAACCACATAAGTACGCAAAATGCGCTTGAAGAAGTAAACATGGATCTTGAAAACCGCATAGAAGCGCGTACTCAAGAAGTACAAACCATAAATAAAGACCTACAAGCCCAAATAGATAGCCGTGTACAAACCGAGCAAGCACTTACTTTAGCCAAGCGCGAAGCAGAGCAAGCCAACGACAGCAAAACACGCTTTTTAGCATTGGCGAGCCACGATATTTTACAGCCATTAAATGCAGCGCGTTTATACCTTGCCGCCATTGACGAAAAACAGCTCGACAGCACTAACCAAAATAGCTTTGAAAAATTAGGCGACAGTCTCGACTCAACCGTGCATTTGATGTCGGCACTGCTTGAAATAGCTAAGCTAGAACAAGGTGCAATGAGCCCCACCCCGCGCCACTTTTTTATTGAAGATATTTTAGCGCCGCTACAAAGCGAATACGCTATTTTATCGAGCGATAAAGGTCTTAAACTTAGTGTGCGCTCAAGCCATCAAGTAGTGCACAGCGATATAACCTACTTGCGTCGAATTATTCAAAACTTGGTCTCTAATGCAGTTAAATACACCGATAATGGCCGTGTATTAATTGCCTGTAGGAACCGAAAGCACAATTTACGAATAGAAGTATGGGATACAGGCCCAGGTATTAGCGAAGTAGAGCAAGCTAAAATATTTAACGACTTTTACCGTGTTGAGTCGGGCGATAACAAAGGCGTAGGCTTAGGCTTGGGTGTTGTAAAACGTATGGCTGACTTATTAAGTTTACCGCTCGATGTGCATTCTGAGCCTAATAAAGGTAGCCGTTTTAGCATTGAAGTACCTTATGGCGACGAGCAGTTTGTACAACAAAAAAGTACTACAAACAGCCTAATAGAAAACCGTGCAGCAATTAATATTGTTGCCGTTGACGACGACCCAGAAAACCTAGCTGCAATGGCAAGCTTACTTAAAAAGTGGCAAGCTAATTACACGCTATTTGATAATGTAAATAATGTACTGGCGCACGCTAAGCAAAACGGTGCACCCGATGTTATTTTAATGGACTATCAATTAGGTAATGACTGCGATGGCATAACGCTAATTAAAACCCTGCGCGAAATTTGGCAAAGCCAAGTACCTGCTATTTTAATAACCGCAGTGCGCGACACCGAGCTTAAGCAAGAAACTAAAGCCGCTAATATTCATTATTTAAGTAAGCCAATTAAACCAGGCAAACTAAAAGCGTTGCTTAATCACAGTACATAATAAGCCAGTAAAAAGTGATCTAGTTAAAAGCTATCAAGTAAAAGTAGCGTAAAAAAAAGCCCAGTATCTTCACTGGGCTTTACTTTATAAATTTTTCATAAAGTTAAACTGGATTTGCTCGGCTTCTAAGCTTTTGAAACAACCAACTTAGCCCAACCAACGAAAGCCCTAAACCAATAAACGAGAGTGCTTTAAGTAACCCCTCTAAATTAGCCATATCTATTAAAAACACTTTAACAATAACTGCAGCCAGTAAACCTAAGCCTACTTTTTGTATTAATAACTGATTTTTAAGGTGACCAAAAATAACAGTACCGGCCCCTAGTATTAACCAAATAACCGAGTAGCTATAAAGCTCAGCGTTGCTTGCGCCTTTTGATAAGTAAATGTAAGGCCCTTGCCAGTACTGGCGAATAAAGCTGTTTATTGCCAATAATACAAAGCCACCCGCTACAGCTAATATAAATGGCGTCGCTTTTGCATTTATTGGTTTTATAAGTTTGGCTAGCCAAAGTGTTAGTCCTGCAGGCACTAACCATAATAGTAATAACCAGTTAAATATTGGCAGCTCACCTATGTAAAGTGATTCAAATAATGGGTTATCGTCAAGCAAGGTTTTAATAGCAAAAAGTCCTGCTAATCCTGCAAGTGCAAAGCCCGCCAATTGGTATAACTTAGCTAAAGTACCGGCAAGTTTTGATCTGTGTAAATACACACACCCTAATGCAAGCCAGTTACAAGTAAGGAGTATTTGTTCGTAAAAGTTAAGTGAATCAAATTGCGGATAATGCCCTACTAACTGATAACTTGTTTCGGTGGTAATAAAAAGCGCTAAACAATGCAGTGCAGCGCCCTCTAACCATACTTTTAATTGTGATGTTTTAAAGCACCTAGCGGCGGCAAAAAATAACGCAATACATAACGGATAAACCACTATGCTCCAATGCAAGCCAAATACCGTAAGTGCATCGTAACTTGGCGTCCAAGGTGAAAACGTAAGGCGCAGTAATAACGCGGCAACTAATGCTTTAATAGGCCAATGCGGCATAGGCACGTTATGGCGTTTTATAAGTACGCTTATAAGTAATACTTGTACAGCAAGTGCAATGGTTAGGCCGCTGTCACTTAGTAGCATGGTAATTGCTAACGTAGTATTGGCATTAGCGCCTACCCAATAAGTAAAACGCTGAAAAAGCGTTGTATTATGCTGCGCGAGCTTTATTAAAATAGCCGCCACTACAAACAGTACAACAGCCCAAAGTGGATATGCAGTACTTAACGCAGAATTAGGAATAAGCGAATATAAAGTCGCTATCATTACAAATGCGCTAAACGCCCCCGTAACATGAAATGCCAAACGCTTAATCTGTTTTTTACCATAATAAAGCCCAAAACCAGTAAGTAACAATCCGAGTAATAAACCCAAACCGTATTCATTTTTGAATATAAAGAGTGCGTCATCAAATAGGTTTGGCGAAAGATGCGTGCGTTCAGCACTTATAACTAATAGCGTTGCACTTGCTAATGCTACTGCTTGCCAAATATCCCAGCGGCTATTTTTAAGGACTAAAAATAACATTAGTACAATACTTAACACGCCGATTGTTTGCCACTGCATATCAAAGTGACTGATTAACATGGTAAATATTAAGGGCGCTATAAAGGCGAGTAGTAATGCATGATCAGGAAGCACATTAATTAAACGTTTTAAACTGTGCGGGCGGAGCTCTATAACACTCAATTTTAAGCCCAATCGCGGTATAGCAATTAGCCCTATAATACTAAGTAAAGCAAACATTCCCATTAACCAAACGGTATTAGTTTTAAGTAGCGTAAAACCAACTAAATACCAGCCAATGTGCCCAGCCCATAGTAAATACCATAGCCAAATACGCTGTACTTTATGTGCAACTAACGCAGCCGACAGGCTTACAAAGCCAACATACATTAACAACGCAAACAAATTACCACTGCCAGTGCTAACCCATATTGGTACGCTGTAAGCGCCTATAATACCAAGCACGGCTAATAGCGGGCCTAGCCTAAGCGCCATCGCACTTGCACTAATTGCTATAATAGCTAACGCAAAAAATGCCACGGTAGGGCTCAGCATGTCGTAATTGCTGTAAGCTAAAAGCGTTAAAGCAAAACAGGTAATAAACCCGCCACTGGCAAGCGCTGCGGGTATGTAATTATTAAAGCCTTCAAATATAATGCGTTTATGGTGCAAATAAGCTGCAGCTGCAATTAAGCCAAGTCCAAATAAGCCGCCTAAGCTCAGCCTCATTACAGGCGATAGTAAACCCGCCTCTAGGCTATATTTAGCTAAAAATATCCCACCAAAAGCAAGTGCGATAGCGCCTATCCAGGTCATCCAGTTTTGCTCAAACCCTGCGCGTAGTTTATTAAAGAGTAATTCTATGGCTGATGCTTTAGCTGGTTTGGCTTTTTTAGGAGGCGCTGATGGCTGATTTATTACCGGTGGCGACGCGCTTTGGGGCGTTAAGTTTGGCTGTGTTTTATAAGCAATTGGCTCAGACCTTGAAAGCGCTGCCTGAGCAATAGACGCTTCGCTTTGAGGTTCACTTTGCGATATCGGTTTATGTGTTTGTAAGTGTGTTACTTTGGCCCTTAAAACAGCAACCTCTTGTTTTAATCCATTTAACTGCACTAGCGCTATTAAGCCGCAAATAGCACCGGCAACTACAACCAGTATTACTATAACGGCTAACCCAACTAAATCATCCATGGCACACTCTTATTAATTATTATGCCCTGAGTGTACCTAATTATTAATAAGTAGGTAAATTTTGTTCAATAAAAAAGCCTAAGCGCTTGTAGGCGCTTAGGCTTTACACTACTTAAAATATGTAAATTTATTCAACACTATCGGTAATAGTACGCTCTAGAGTCATTTTATAACCTGAGCTTGTTGTTTCATCATGCTCTAAAATCAATATGTAGTTACCCTCTTGTGTAAAGTCCATATCGCTTTGTTGAATAAGCACAATTTGCTGACCGTTATCTTCATATATAGCATAAACAGTGTAGACTTGGTTATCTACAACTTGCTCTTCTTGGTCATACTTATCTAGGCTATCAACTACGTTACTGGTGTCGTCTACTGTTTCGCCGTTAAGAGTAAAGTATACATCAACATCTGAAACCGACTGCCCTGCGTAGCTTTCAATTAGGTTTACAACCGATACCGTATGACTGTAGCTACTTGGTGTTAAGTTTTCTTCAACGCTCATCATGCGTAAGCCGTTATCAACGTCGTTATAAAAAATACCCACCGCGCTTTGCTCGCGCTCTAGCGTCATTAAAAAGTTATCAGCGAGTTTAGTACCTTCTTCGTCATACATAGCAACGCTATAACTATTAGGCGAAAGCTCAACGTAGTCAGTATACGAGTCACTTGCTACTGTATTTGTTGTATTTACAGTTGTACCGCGTGTAGTCGAAAAGCTAACTGGCGAGTAGTCATCAACCGTATTTATAAAGCGTAATTGCCCTAACGCAGATTGGTGTTTAAGTTCAGTTACGTAGTTATTATCGGTTACTACATCAAGCGTAATACCACTGTCTTCTGTTGCATAACTTGGGCGGATAATCGCTACATAACTTGCTTCATCGTATAAATAAACCGATGACGACTCATACATAACATCACTGCTACCAGCTTTAGTTATGTAAATAGTGTAATAACCTTCATCAATACTTTGCAGGTCTAACTCACCTAAATATTGAGCCGATGAAAAAAGTGTCGCGCTTTCAAATACGCCATCATCAGTTGCTAAATAAATATCGTAGTTAGTGTCCTCCCCTGCAATATTATAAAACCCTAAGTTAAACTCACCCGTGTCGCTTGTAATAGGTACGCTAAGCTCTGTAAATGTAGGCTCATCAAAGTTACCACTCATTACTATTAATTGAGTTTTATCGCCTTTAATAGATACTTCTTGGTCGCTAATTGTTATATAGCTGTCGTTAGCATCTAGGTACTCAAAACTTACGTCAAAAGTGCCTGTGCTGTAGTTGTGGCGAGTTGTTACATCGGCAAAATCAGCGCCTGAGCGCTCTGTTTCTTCAACAAATAGACGTGTGTATGGGCTGTTATACGAGCCATTATACATTTGAATGTAGCCTGTTGAGCTTGAGCTATCGTCAGAGCCGCAGCCCGACAAAACAGTAATTAGAGTTAAGGGTAATGCAGCTTTTAAAAGGGAGTTGGTCATTAAGGTTATTCCTTATTATTAATATCCCCATTATGACCCAAACATTCTATTTTAATTTCATGATTTACAAAGCATTACCCTCACTGACACTTACTTACGAAAACGTTAAAAAGTGTTATAAATGTGCAAACAATAAGGACGTGTTTTTATATAATTAAGAATGCTTACGAGGCAACTTCAAAACGATCTCGACCATTCTTTTTAGCTAAATATAAAGCTTGGTCGGCGCGTTTCATTACTTTATCTAAAGGCTCATTAGGCATTTGCATTGCAACACCTATACTCACTGTTAAGTGGCGAATATTTTGAACGTTAATAGTATGCGCAATGGTAATTAATTGCTGTGAAAAATCACAAGCTTGCAACATGTTGCTTATAGGTAAGTAGCCACCAAACTCCTCACCACCTAGGCGAGAAAATTTATTATTATGTACAAAAGCATTGTCATATTTGGTTGCTAATTCTTTAAGTACTAAATCACCGACATCGTGACCAAATTCGTCATTAATAGCTTTAAAGTGGTCTATATCGATAATTAAAATAACGTAAGGCGAGTGCTGAGAATTTTTAGCGTGCTGATAAAAATAGCGTCTGTTATGTACCTTCGTTAAATCGTCAATAATTAGCTCACGTGCTAATCGGTTATTAATGCTTTGTACAAAGCGCATCGTTTTAAATAAACCATAAGAAGTTAAAAGCATGCCGCTGGTTCTACATAAGTCTTCAAAATAAACACTTACCCAGTAAGGCTGAACAACTAACTCATCAAGCACATCAGCTGTCGTTCCAACGCTCCAAAGTAATAAACCAAAACTAGAAAAAATATATGCCTGTTTAGATAGCTCAGAACATTGAACCATCCAAAACAGAAATATAATGACAATTAAATTAATAAAATCGGTAGTAAAACCATACACATTGTTTTGTACATTTAAAGGAGGGAAAGTATCTAACGCGTAAGCTGTAAACGTAACGATATAGATCAATAAAGCTAAACTGAAAACTCTATTGATCAAAGGCATTTTATAAAAGTTAGAAAGTTTAACGGTGAGTTTTACTGTTTCAATCATATTAATAGCTAGGTTTTCAGTACTTCATTTAAAAACTATAGCACAATAATAAAAACCCTCGCGAAGATAAAACCCACGATAACACTCAAAGTTACGCTTAAATCAAGACACTAAGTCCCCATAATCCCAACACTAAAATAGTGATGCCAATTATAGCTTTAGTTTTATGTTTACTAATGATTCGCTCAGCTTCATTACCTGCATAATAAACAATAATAGCTAAGCCAAAGTAACGAATAGAACGCGCAATACCTGAGGCTAATAAAAACAGCCAAATAGAGTATTTCGTTGCACCCGCTGCAAGCATCGCTATTTGAAACGGAATAGGCACAATGCCAAGCGTTATAACAAACCAAAAACCTTGATCTTGCATTTGCTGTTTAACGTTTTCAAATTGCTCTGGGCTCGAAAACGTATTAATGATCCAATCACCAACCGCATCAAATAAATAGTAACCCAATGCATAGCCAAAAAGTGCACCTACAATACAACCTAAAGTCGCCATTAACGCGATAAGCCATAGCTTCTCTCTACGTGCTTGCATTAGCGGCACCAGCACTGCCTCAAGCGGAATGGGCACTATAGTTGATTCTAAAAACGACGCTACGGTAATACCGCTAAGCATATGCTTAGAGTCGATAAAGTTACGTGTTTTTTCTTTTAGCTTTTTTTGAATGGCCATAGTAAATCCTTTTCACTTATCAGTAAGAACAAGAGTATTCAATGAGCTAATAATTACATATTTAGGTTAATACACGCTGAAAACACAGTACTAAATTTATCACGCCCTACTGCATTAACAAATTAGTAATATCCATAAGAATATTTTATTATGTGCCCATGCAGTTAGATTCCCTATCACAGTAGTTATTAATTTATGCAAAGTGCGCGTTTTATTCCCTTTAGAAAGCAAGATATTGTTGATATGTGTAGCGAAGAGCTTAAAAGCAGTACACAAAAAACATCGTTTAAACAATTTTGCGATTTACTAGCAAGCCTTATTCATTACGATTATCACTCAACACTTGAGTCACTTAAAAACAACTACGCCCCTTTTGATCCCAACAGTGACACGCGATCGTTAGCGCCAGTATCGGCGGATCAAAAAGCGCAGTGCCAACATGAGTTTGCTAAAGATTTTGCTAAGGTGCTTAATGCCGCTAATTTTGAAGTGATCACCAATGAAGACTTACAAGATGCATTAAACGAAGAGTCACTATTTAAGGTGCGCCTTGAAGTTGAATTTGACGACTTTGAAGAAGTGGTTTTTTATCGCCGTGGCGAGTCGCAACTCACTGAAACCATTACCAGCTTTTGGGGCCTTCGTAAAAAACCGCTGCACTTTACTAATTACGACCGTGTTGCCGTGTTTATTCGCTTTAAAGACAGCGCTTATTTTAAAGCTAAAAATAAAACGCCAATGGGATTTGAGCCAAGCTCAACCATAGTAAAGCTGTTTCAAAATGTGCCAAAGGCCGATCTCGAAATGCTATTTCCTAATAGCGAAGTACGCATGCGCCCTATTGATAAAGCAATTATTGGCTCATCGGCTTTAGTTGGCGGTGCAGTGGTACTTATAACTAAACTTGGCGCATCAATCGTATTATTGCTTGCTCTGTTTGCTTTTTGGGGTGGTTTTAGAAGTGAAGCTGTAGAAATGACCCAACAACATTTTATTACCTTTGCTATTGGCATGGGAGTATTTGGCAGCTTTATTTTTAAAGAATGGAGTAAGTTTAAAAACCGTAAAATTAAATTTATGAAAGCGCTTAGCGATAACCTCTACTTTAAAAACCTTGATAATAACGCGGGTGTTTTTCACACGCTTATAGACGCCGCCGAAGAAGAAGACATAAAAGAAGCCTTACTTGCTTATACTTTTTTATTAAAATCAGAAAGCGGCTTAACCGCCCAAACGCTTGATGAACAAATAGAGCATTGGTTTAAAAGCAAATACCAGTGCAGTCTTGATTTTGAAATTAGCGACGCACTTGAAAAGCTGGTACGTATGCGTTTGGTAACGTGCACTAGTGATGTGTATAGCGCAATCAATTTAGAACACGCAAAAACGATATTAGATGAGCGTTGGGATAATCTTTTTCAATATAATTAATGTAGTATTTTTGCTAAATAATACCCAAATAAAAAAGCAGCTGTAAGTACAGCTGCTTTTTTTATTACATTATCAGTAGCTAGTATTTAAGCTAATTCAGCTTCTGCTTTTTTAGTAAATTTAGAATGTACTAACTTATAAAGCGCAGGCAATATTAACAGTGTCAGTAAAGTTGATGAAATAATCCCGCCAACCACTACTGTCGCGAGAGGTTTTTGCATTTCAGAACCCGTTCCCGAATTAAGCGCCATAGGTATAAAGCCTAAACTTGCCACCAGCGCCGTCATCAGTACTGGGCGCAAGCGCTGTAATGCACCGCTGTGAATTGCATCAAACAAACTTAAACCATCGCTTCGTAACTGCTTTATAAACGACAGCATAACTACGCCGTTTAATACCGCGACACCACTTAGGGCAATAAAGCCGACACCCGCTGATATTGAAAGCGGCATATCGCGCAGCAATAACGCAAGCACACCACCCGTTAATGCCAGTGGCACACCACTAAATATAATCAATGAATCACGAAGCGATCCAAAGGCGCTATACAGTAAGCCAAATATAAGCAGTAAAGTGACCGGCACAACCAACGACAATCGCTTACTTGCTGATTGTAGCTGCTCAAACGTGCCGCCGTATTCAAGCCAATAGCCACTTGGTAAGTTAAGTGATTCATTCATGCTTGCTTGCGCATCACTTACAAAGCTTGCTAAATCGCGCCCTTCCACATTGGCAGTTACCACTACGTTACGTTTACCGCTTTCGCGGTTTATTTGATTAGGCCCTTTTTCAATGCTAATTGTTGCCACTTCGCCAAGCGGTACAAACGCAAGTTCTGGGTTACTATCTTTAGGTAAAGCAACTGGCAAACGAGCAAGTGCTGATACATCGCTAGACCAACGTTTATCAAGGCGTACTAATAACGAAAAACGTTTATCGCCTTCGTAAATTAGTCCGGTTTGCACACCACCAACAGCGGCGGCAAGTGTCTGTTGAATATCGTTTACGCTTAAACCCAATAACGCCATATGGTCGCGCATTGGTGTTACCGAAAGTGTTGGCAATCCTTCCATTTGCTCCAAACGTACATCGGTAGCACCTGCAATATTACGCATTAGCCCTGTGGCTTTTTCGCCAAACTCTTTAAGTACGCTTAAGTCGTCACCATAAATACGCAGTGCCACATCGGCGCGCACGCCAGCAATTAACTCATTAAAGCGCATTTCTATTGGTTGTGTAAATTCGTAATTATTACCAGGGACATCGTTAACACGGGTACGAATTTGCTGAACCAATTCTGCTTTAGTAAGTGCTGGATTAGGCCACTCATCTTGCGGTTTGAGTATTAAAAAAGTATCGGCAACATTGGGCGGCATAGGATCGCTTGCTACATCGGCAGTACCAATTTTTGAAAATACGTTAGCAACCTCAGGCTGATCTAATATGGCTTGCTCAAGCTCTTTTTGCATTTGCACAGATTGCTCAATACCGGTGCCAGTAATGCGCAGCGCGTGCATAGCAATATCCCCCTCATCAAGTTTCGGTAAAAATTCTGCGCCCATGTTTTTAACTTTAAAACCAAGCACTAATACTAATGCAGTGGCAATACCCACCATCAGCCACGGTAATTTAAGCGATATACCAAGTAATGGCTTATACACTTTTTTAACGCCGCGCATGACTGCGTTTTCGGTTTCATCAACCTTACCGCGAACAAACACTGCAATAGCAGCGGGTACAAAGGTAACGCCAAATATAAGCGCGCCAATTAACGCCGCAACTACAGTAAATGCCATTGGCTGAAACATTTTGCCTTCAACGCCACTTAGTGCAAATAAAGGTAAGTAAACCAGCATAATAATAACAATGCCAAATACAGCCGGTGTAAATACTTCTTTGGTGGCTTCGGTCACTACATTTAAACGCTCGTTTAAGGTAAGTAGCCTGCCATGTTTATGCTGAGCTACACCGAGTTGGCGCAGGCAGTTTTCAACAACAATTACAGCGCCATCAACAATTAAACCAAAGTCGATTGCGCCTAGGCTCATTAGGTTACCCGATACGCGATTACCCACCATTCCTGTAACGGCAAACAACATACTCAACGGAATAACCATTGCCGTAATAAGCGCGCCCGTTACATTACCCAGCAGTAATAGCAAAATTACTATCACTAAAACGGCACCTTCAAATAAGTTGGTTTGCACGGTTGCTATGGTTTTATCAACAAGAGTTGTGCGGTCGTAAACCGCTTCAACAATAACGCCAGCGGGTAAGCTTTTTTGCACATCAACTAACTTATCAGCCATGGCTTTTGCCACTACGCGGCTGTTTTCGCCAATTAGCATCATGGCGGTGCCGAGCACGGTTTCTTCGCCGTTATAAGTGGCCGCGCCGGTTCTAAGCTCTTTGCCTAAAAGCACGTTAGCCACATCTTTAATGCGTACAGGCGCATCGTCGCGCTTAGCTATAACGGTATTGGCTATGTCTTCTAGTGTTTTAAGCTGCCCAGGCGAGCGTACTAAATATTGCCCGTCAAAGCGCTCAATATAGCCTGCGCCTCGGTTACTGTTATTAACCTCAAGTGCACTAATTACATCGCTAATAGTAAGCTTATAGGCAATGAGTTTTTCGGGCACTGGCGCTACTTGGTATTGGCGCTCAAAACCACCTTGGCTGTTTATTTCGGTAACGCCTTTTACTTTTAAAAGCTGCGGGCGAATAACCCAATCTTGTAAAGTACGTAAGTCTTCGGCGTTGTAGGCGGTGCCATCTTCTTTTAACGCATTAGGCGTGGCGTGCACACTATAAGTAAATATTTCGCCTAAACCACTGGCAATAGGACCCAAGTTTGGCTCTACGTTATTAGGTAAGTCGGAGCGAATACTTTGAATGCGCTCACCAATTTGCTGACGCGCCCAATAAATATCGGTGCCTTCATTAAAAATAACCGTTACTTGCGAAAGCCCATAACGCGAAAGCGAACGGGTATAATCAAGCTTAGGTATGCCCGCCATGGCGGTTTCTACCAAATAGGTAATGCGTTGCTCTACCTCTAATGGCGTAAAACCCTGCGCTTTGGTATTAATTTGCACTTGTACGTTAGTTATATCGGGTACTGCGTCTACTGCTAAATTTTGAATGTTGTATACACCAAATCCAGCAAATAAAAATGTAAGCGCAAGCACCAGCATGCGGCGTTTAACCGCAAAAGAAACTATCCAATTAATCATGGTGCCTCCTAGTGAGCGTGGCTTGCGCCGCTTTTTAAAATATCGGCTTTAATGACATAACTATTGTCTGTTACGTATTCGCTACCTGCGTTTAAGCCTGTAAGTACTTCTACCCACTCGCTATTTTTTGCACCTAAGGTAACGGGACGCACTTCAAATACATTGTTTTTACGAACAAACACACTGAATTGACCGTTAAACTCTTGAATTGCTTGTGGCTTTACACGCACGCTGGCATTTATTTTAGCCACACTTACATCGCTATTTATATGCATGCCTGGGCGCCAATGCCCGTCTGGGTTATTAAGCTCTATACGGGCGCGCGCTATGTGCCCGCCAGTCATCATTGGAGCTATAAAAAACACTTTTCCTTGCGTATTTAAATGATGATGTAGGTCGTACACTTTAGCGCTTTGACCAATGGCGAGTTTTTCAATGTTTTCAGGAAAAGCCGATAACTCAACCCATACTTTATCAAGGTTAACTACCTGCATAAGTGCGCTGGTGCTTGCAAGCTCGCCACGCTTTAAGTATTGCTCGGTTACAACGCCGCTAATTGGGCTTTTAATGGGGTAATTTTGCAGTGTTTCGCGGTTGGTTACATTGGCAAGTACTTCGCCTTTTTTAACGTTTTGACCAATGCTTACAAAAATATCACTGATCAATCCGGCATACGGCGCCATTACTTCTACCGTGCCGTGTTGTGTTGGAGCAATAACACCAAAAAGCGTATCGGTAATATCTACTTCACCACTTTGCGCTATCTCGGTTTTAATGCCTGCGCGCTCAATAGCTCGCTCTGTTAACGTGGTTTGCCCTTCGTGTTGATCGTACTCATAGCTAATGCTCTCACTGTTATAATTAGCAGTAACGGTAAGTGCAAACGAATGCGGTTCGTTAATTGATTGCGTGCTCACAAGGTAGTCGCCCTCAGCTGTAAACTGTATATTTTGCGGGGCTTCAACTAAACGTTTTAAACTCATTGTTATGTTTAAGTCGTTTATATTAATTGGCTGATTTTGTTTATAGCCATATACACGTAGCTCAACATTACCTGCAAATTCTTGCAATTTAAGCTCAAGTGTTAATTTAGGGTCAGTTAATAAAAAGCCGCCGTGTGGACCTTGCTTTTGCTCGTGTTGCTCAGTTTCTTTATGACCTGACTCGCCATGCTCAGCAGAGGCAAATGCATGTGTACTTACAAAGCTGCTGGCAAACGAAAGTGATACTAGTAATGCGATTATATTTTTATTCATGATTGATGAGTCTCAATTAAAGATTGGCCTGTTAAACGCTCAAGAGTAAGTAGCACTTGGTACAGCTCTGCGTGAGTTGTAATAAGTGTGCGTTTAGAATCAAAAAGTGCTTGTTGAGCATCAAGCAATTGCAACACCGAAATTTGTCCGCGTTGATAACTTTTTAAGCTTTGCTCAATCAATGTTTGTGCCTGAGGAATAATTTGATCAGATAATAGCTTTGCCTGATTAGCTCGACCTTGATAATAAGCGTACAAAGTACGTACTTGCTGGCGTAGCTGGATGCGCAATTGCCCTTGCTGCTCATTTAAAAGCATGAGCTGACTATTTGCAGCTGCAATATTGCCGCTATTAGAATTGCTTAATTGCAGTGGCATAGAAAACGAAAACACTAACGAGCTGGAGTCATTTTGCTGGTTATAGCGCACGCCTCCCCCTACGTTAATATCGGTTTGTCCGTTTGCTTTTTGTAGTGTTAAGTTGGCTGTTTGCTGTAAATATTGCTGCTGTAATAATGCAAATTCAGGAGCTTGGTTAACCGCATCTAAAAGTGCTTGTGCTGATTTAAGCGCAGTAATTACATTAATATTGCCAGCAAAAGTATCGTAGGGTTGCTCCTCACTCCACAGCTCGTTAAGCGATAAACTTGCTCGCTCAAATTCACTATTAAGCATGGCTTTATCAAGCTCTACTTGGCTAAGTGCATAACGCATGCGCGTTACATCAGCTTGCGACGCAGCACCCGCATTGGCTCTTTGTTCAATCGCTTTAAGCGCCTGGGTAACTACCTGTTTACGTTCACTATTTAAACTTAATAATGTTTGAAATTTAAGCCCTTGATAGTATCGCTCAGCAGTGGTTGCCAATAACGCTAAACGGGTATTTTGATACTGTATTGCTTGGGCTTTAATATTGGCGGTTGCGTAATTAATACGGCTTTGGCGCTTATCGCCCAGCTCTATTAGTTGGCTAAGCCCAAGTGTTATTTCAGCGCCTTGAATGCCACGCGCCTTGTTTGTGCCCAGTAAGTTTTCAGCTTCAATATTCAATACAGGATTAGGCGAAAGAGCAGCTTGAGATTTAAGCGCACTCAATATTTTTTGATGATAAGGGTAGCGTTTTAATACCAGATTTTGTTGTTCGGTATTACTCAGTGCCTGCTTAAGGGTTAATGTTTTAACATTCGCCAAAGTACTAAAAGCAGGTAGCGCGCACATTAGCGCCACCAGCATAATTGGTTTTTTATTCATATAGCGTGTCCGTTTTTTAACAAACAGAGTTAACTTAATCACTACGCCTATTTTAAAAACAAGCGCGATCAAGCAACCTAAATATGTAAATAACTAGCCTAATAGCGCACAAGCGCAGGCAGTTTTTACAAAGTATTTAAAATTAAAAGCTAGCTATAAAAATTTGGTGGCGGTACATCTGGCGGGTAATTTAACCCGTTATAGCACGCAGGCGAAGTTGCTTTACTTTGCTCTGGGCTTATTGAATGGCTAGAGGTGCTGTTGTAGCCACAATGGCAATGTTGGTGGGCATGAATCTCGGTAGTTGATGTTTTATCGCTTTGGTTATCATCGGCTGTGGAGTCGCCTTGCGATAACGAACTGGTTACGTGATCAACGTCTTCTTGCAAATGATACGCAGCACCATCACAGCTAATAAAGCTGTGTACAAGCACTAATAATATCACTATTAAAAAACGGTTTGAGCGCATTACCTACCTAAAACTCTAAAATGCAATTTAAGAAATCGCACAATACCTTAAATTTATTCAAATGTAGAGAGCCGCTAACGTTATTTTCTAAATTCGCTTGGCGACACACCTACCGACTTCTTAAAACGTTTGGAAAAATTAAAAATATTAGAGTACCCCACATAACTTGCCACATGCGAAATTGGCCAAGCCGTGTTTAACAATAAGTTTTTAGCCCGTTCAATGCGTAAATAAATAAGTTGTTGTATTGGACTTTTACCAAATTGCGCTTGGCATAAACGATGCAAATGCGGCGATGAGTAATGCACATGTTCGCACATTACCTCTATTGTCCAATCAAACTGCAAGCGCTTATCTACCTCTTCAAACAGACTAATTAAACGATTATGCGCCGCACCCTGTGAATTATTTTGCAGCGTAGCATTTAAGTAATGACTTAAAATAGGCGTTACGCTTTCGCGTAAATTAACATTGGGCTCGCTGTATAAAAGCTCCATAGCAAGGTGTAACGGTTCAAGTTTTTGCTCGGTTAATACCAATGCTTGCGCTAAGTTTAAATGCTGCCAACGTTTAGTATTTGCAAGGTTTAACCAAATAACATCCCAATGTTCAGCATCAATTTTCACTTCAAAGCTTTGCTTTGCTGGTAGCACAATAAGTGTATTGGCATTAAGTGTGTACTGCTCATTTTGTGTTGTTAATTTACCCTGCCCTGCAAGTGTATAAAAAAGTGTATGTTCTAGCGGTGCTGAGCGTGCTACGCAATAACGACCCGATAGGTTTGAGCAACCCGCAAGTGCTATTTCAAGGTTTGGCATTTGCGCGAGCGTTTGTGAATCAATAAAGCGTTCTATACAACGCGGACCAATATCAAGTATGTCTTTAATGTTATAGCGCATAATTAAAATGATAGTTTTGGACAAATAAAGGAGAGCTTTAAGCATAACCCCTGCGATTATTTTTAGCTATATTTAGCGCATTATAATTGCCCGCTTATGCAATAGGATAAACATGACCTCTTTACAGCACATAATTAATCGCCGAGATTGGGAAAACCCAATTTCAGTACAAGTTAATCAAGTAAAAGCGCACTGCCCACTTAATGGCTTTAAAACAGTTGAAGACGCTCGTGCAAATACACAATCGCAAAAGCAAAGCTTAAACGGCCAGTGGGATTTTAAATTATTTGATAAGCCCGAAGCGGTCGATGAGTCACTGCTAAGTGAAACACTAGGCAGCGATTGGCAAAGTATTACTGTGCCTTCTAACTGGCAACTACACGGTTTTGATAAACCTATTTATTGTAATGTTAAATACCCGTTTGCAGTGAACCCGCCATTTGTACCAAGCGACAACCCTACTGGTTGTTACCGCACTGAATTTACTATCACACCCGAGCAGTTAGCGCAGCGTAATCATATAATTTTTGAAGGCGTTAACTCGGCTTTTCATCTTTGGTGTAACGGGCAATGGGTGGGTTATTCACAAGATAGCCGCTTACCCAGCGAATTTGATTTAAGCGAACTTTTAGTTGCGGGCACTAACCGTATTGCGGTTATGGTAATTCGTTGGAGCGATGGCAGTTATTTAGAAGATCAGGACATGTGGTGGCTAAGCGGTATTTTTCGCGATGTTAACTTACTTACAAAACCACAAAGTCAAATTAGTGATGTATTTATAACGCCGGATTTAGACGCATGCTACCGCGATGCCACGTTAGCAATTAAAACTACAATTGATATACCCAATCGTAATGACACTGCTAATGACTATAAAGTTGCCATACAAGTATTTGATGGCGAAACACCGTTATGTGAGCCGCAAATTCAAAGCACTAATAATAAACGTGCTGATGAAAAAGGCAGCTGGGCTGATGTGGTTTTTCATAACGTAGCAATAACAAGCCCTAAAAAATGGACCGCTGAAACCCCGTACTTATACCGCTGCGTAGTAAGCCTACTTGATGAGCAAGGCGAGACTATAGATGTTGAAGCCTACAACATTGGTTTTAGAAAAGTAGAAATGCTTAACGGGCAACTGTGTGTAAATGGCAAACCGTTGCTTATTCGCGGAGTTAACCGCCACGAACATCACCCAAAAAACGGTCATGCAGTAAGTACCGCCGATATGATTGAAGATATTAAGCTGATGAAGCAAAATAACTTTAACGCTGTGCGTACTGCTCATTATCCTAATCACCCTCGTTTTTACGAGCTATGTGACGAGCTAGGTTTATACGTAGTAGATGAAGCCAACATAGAAACCCATGGCATGTTTCCTATGGGGCGTTTAGCGAGCGATCCGCAGTGGGCTGGCGCATTTATGTCGCGTTATACACAAATGGTTGAACGCGATAAAAACCACCCCTCTATTATTATTTGGTCACTAGGTAACGAATGCGGGCACGGCGCAAACCACGATGCCATGTACGGCTGGTCAAAAAGCTTTGACCCCTCTCGCCCAGTGCAATACGAAGGCGGCGGAGCAAATACAACGGCTACCGACATTATTTGCCCAATGTATGCCCGTGTAGATACGCATATTGCCGACGACGCCGTACCAAAGCATTCAATTAAAAAATGGTTGAGTTTGCCAGGCGAAACTCGCCCGCTTATTTTATGTGAGTACGCGCACGCTATGGGTAACAGCCTAGGTAGCTTTGACGATTACTGGCAAGCATTTAGAGAATACCCACGCCTACAAGGTGGCTTTATTTGGGATTGGGTAGACCAAGGTTTATCTAAAACAGACGAAAATGGCGAGCATTACTGGGCTTACGGTGGCGACTTTGGTGATGAACTAAATGACCGTCAATTTTGTATAAACGGTTTATTATTCCCTGACCGTACACCGCACCCAAGCCTATTTGAAGCTAAATACAGCCAGCAACATTTACAATTTACACTGCGTGAGCAAAATAAAAATCAATACAGTATTGATGTATTTAGCGATTACGTATTTAGGGCAACAGATAACGAAAAACTCGTTTGGCAATTAATGCAAAATGGCATATGCGTTGAGCAAGGCGAGCAAGTACTTAATATAGCGCCGCAAAGTACGCACACTTTAACTATTAAAACTAAAACAACGTTTGAGCAAGGCGCACAGTATCACTTAAATTTAGAGTGTGTGCTAATTAACGACTCGCACTTTGCAAACGCTAATCACGTTATGGATACCGCGCAGTTTAAGCTTATAAACAGCAAGAGCTTAAGCAGTAATGTGTTTGCATCAGCTACAGAGCAAAGCGCTATAAGTGTTAATGAAACAGACTCTCACCTAAGTATTGAAGGCGATAAGTTTAAACTTATTTTTAGTAAGCAATCAGGGCTTATAGAGCAGTGGTTACAAAACGATACTCAGGTTATTAGTAGCCCATTAGTTGATAATTTTTATCGTGCACCACTTGATAACGATATTGGTGTAAGCGAGGTAGACAACCTAGATCCTAATGCATGGGAAGCTCGTTGGTTGCGCGCAGGTATTGGGCAATGGCAGCGCACTTGTAGCTCAATTAATGCAGTGCAATCAAGCGTTGATGTACGTATTACTTGTGTATTTAATTACGAGTTTAATGGCGTGCTACAGGCTCAAACACAGTGGTTATATACCCTCAATAATACCGGCAATATTAGCTTAAATGTTGATGTGAACTTAAACGACACCCTACCGTCAATGCCGCGAATAGGATTAAGTACAACGCTTAACAAGCAAAGCGATACACAAGTAAATTGGCTAGGGTTAGGTCCTTTTGAAAACTACCCAGATCGCAAAGCCGCTGCTCGTTTAGGTTATTATAGCTTGAGCTTAAATGATCTACATACACCGTATATATTTCCAACTGATAACGGCCTGCGTAGCGATTGCCAATTACTGAGCATTAATAACTTAACCGTAACTGGCGCGTTTTTATTTGTCGCCAGTGAGTATTCGCAAAGCATGTTAACTCAGGCAAAGCACACTAATGAACTAATTGCTGATGATTGCGTGCATGTGCATATTGATCATCAACATATGGGCGTGGGTGGCGATGACTCGTGGAGCCCAAGCACCCATAAAGAATATTTACTTGAGCAAAAGCAGTATAGTTATTCTTTAACTTTTTCAGCTAAATAGGTTATTTAAACAAAAACAGCGGCCAAATTGGCCGCTGTTTTTTAAATTTATAAACGTTATTTATTAGCTAGTTTTTTAGCTAATACGTTATCAAGCGAAAAACTTCCTGCCCCTTGAATAACAAGTACAGCCATTACAACAAGTAACGTTAAAGCATATTCGTAGCCATTGTTTGCCATAAACAAACCATTACTAATATGCACGCTAAAAATAGCAATCAACATTGTAAAGCCGGCAACAACCGCTGCTGGGCGTGTTAATAAACCAATTACCAAGGCAATACCACCAAAAAACTCTGCACTACCGGCCATCATTGCTAACCAATAACCTGGCTCTAAGCCAATACTTGCCATCCATTGCCCTGTGCCTTCCAGGCCATAACCGCCAAACCAAGCAAATAATTTTTGTGCACCATGCGCCGCTAAAATAAGGCCAACTGGCACTCGTAAAATTAATGCTGCTACGCCTGCTTTTGAGCTTAATAATGTGTTTAACAATTTCATGAGTTTTAGTCCCGTTTAATTTATTTGAGCGTTAGGTTTTTCCTAACCGTTGAGCACAGTTTACTATCATCATTTACAAACATTAATATCGGTATTATTGGTTAATTATCAATGCAGTGTTTTTAATATATTTTATGCACAAAAAAGCCGCTAACTTTAAACGTTAGCGGCTTTTAGTTTTAAGTTACTTAAAAGTGATTAAGCAACAGCTTGCTCTAAAATTTCACGGCTTTCTTTAAGCGTAATTGCTTGGTTTTCACCAAGTGCTAGCATGCCGTGCGCTTCAAGTTTACCAATAATATTGTCAATAGCCGCGGCTTTATCATCGCCATGTTCAGTAAGCACAGTTGCTACGTCAAGGCTGTGGTAAAACGCTTCAATTGCTGCAATTGTTTTCTCAGCTAAGTCGTCAGATTGCTCAAGACCAAATACGTTTTTACCCATTTGCTCTAGTTTTGCTTTTTTAACTGCAAATTGGTTGCGCAGTAAAGAAGGCTGAACAATAGCAAGTGAACGTGCATGGTCAACACCGTAAGCGGCTGTAAGCTCGTGGCCAATCATGTGCGTAGCCCAATCTTGCGATACACCAGAACCAATTAAACCATTAAGTGCTTGGTTTGCTGCCCACATAAGGTTTGCGCGCCATGCATCGTCTTGGTTTTCAAAGTTATCGCCTAATGATTTAAGTGCTTTTAATAGCGCTTCAGCGTAACCATCTTGTACAAGTGCACCGGCAGGGAATGTTAGGTACTGCTCACACGTATGAACCCATGCATCTACTAAACCATTTACAAGTTGGCGCTGTGGTAATGTTTTCATTACATCAGGGTCCATAATTGCAAACTTAGGTTGTACCGCAGGAGACATAAACGGAAGTTTTTGTTTAGTCGCAGCTTTGCTCACAACAGAACCTTGGTTAGACTCAGAACCTGTAGCTGGAAGCGTAAGTACTGCCCCAATAGGTAATGCGCTAGTTACTTTATGCTTACCAGTAGGAATATCCCAACCTTCGCCATCATAAACGGCAGATGCTGCAATGTATTTAACGCCGTCGATTACTGAACCGCCGCCTACACCTAGTACAAAGTCTATATCTTGTTCTTTACAAATTTTTACTGCTTGGTCTAACACTTCAATTGTTGGGTTAGCGCCAACGCCCGAAAACTCAACCCAATCAAAGCCTTCAAGTGCTGCTGCAACTTGATCGTACACGCCGTTCTTTTTAATTGAACCGCCGCCGTACACTACTAATACTTTTTGATCTTTTGCGATCAAATCAGTTAGTGAGGCAATTTGTTCTTGGCCGAACTGGATAAGTGTTGGATTTACGTAGCTAAATTTCATTATTTTGCTCCTAGGTGACGGTTAAATACTAAATAGAATGCTTAGTTACTAACTAAGCCAAACTTCAATGAGTGCATATTAGTGGCAAAACAAACATTAAAAAAGCCCAATAACTCGCAAAAGCTTGCCTAAAACTGTCAACATTGATATTTTACGCAAAATTCGTACGATAGTAGATGCTTTAATGTCCTCAATAGCCAACATGATGCAAAAATTTGCAGAGCATAATAATTTACTCAACTTTGAAGGCAACATGGAAACCATTATTCCAGATGTGTATTTTCATCGCGCAAGTAAAAGCTCGCCACGCCAGCCTCTCATATATAACTCAGGTATTATTATTGTTGGCCAAGGACATAAAATAATTCATTTCCCTGAACATCAAATAAAGTATGGCGAAGGTGACTACCTTGTTTTAGGTGTACCCGTACCACTTGAGTGCGAAGCTTTTACCGATAACAACCTGCCTGTAATGGGCATAGTTATAGATATAAACCCGGTAATGTTACACAAACTAGTAAACCAAATTGGTACACATAAACCATTCACTTCAGGGCAAATGGGTGGCGTTCAATCGGCTAAAATAGATGGCGCAATGGAGCAAGTAACCCACCGCTTACTTAGCGTGCTTAATAACCCTATTGAGGCTGACATTTTTGGCGAAGATATCGTAAAAGAATTAGTATACCGCGTGCTTTGCGGCCCACAAGGCGACACGTTAATAGGCCTTGCTATGCACGACGGGCATTATGCGCGTATAGCACGTACGCTCTCTACAATGCACAGTAGTTATGCCAATCAAATTACGGTTGAAGGGTTAGCTGAAGATGTAAATATGAGTGTGTCGTCGTTTCATCGTGCTTTTAGGCAAGTAACGTTTGAGTCACCATTACAATATTTAAAAAAAGTACGCTTAGCTAAAGCCAAAGAGCTTATAACCAGCAGTGGAAGCAAGGCAAACGAAGCCGCATTAAAAGTTGGCTATACCAGTCCATCGCAATTTAGCCGCGAATTTAAGCGTCACTTTAATAAAACGCCAAGTGAAATGTTAACTCAATTGCATAGCTAAAGATTATGCCTTTAGAGATATAAATTAACCGAGCGAGTCAATTTTAAGCACTGCTTTTTTGGTGTTTAGCATAGCTCGCTTACTAAATTGGCGATTAATAAATTGGCTAAAAATAATAGTAAATAACGTTGAGCAAATAGCTGCTGTTGCGTATACCTGCCAAGTCATAAAGTGATGCTTTAACATAAACGCAATTACTGCAAAAAATACACAGCCACCTAATGAACCAATAATACCGCCATTAAGAATTTTAAACGTTGAGGCTTGTTTGTCACTAAAGTGAGCAACACTGCCCATCACCGCTAAAATAACCGGAAAGGTAGATATTAATCCGCTCCAAGCAGACCCTATATGTTGTGATATAAACGTAACAAGCACAATAAAACTTGTTACGAGTACCATTTTTACTGGCAGCTCCCAGCGAGCATTTAATGGTTTTGCATCAACTGATATATTTAGCTTTGTAGAGATAACAGTTAAACCGAGTAAAATACACAGCGAAACCACACTCGCCACAATAATATCCACAGGCAAAAATAAAGTAATAATGCTAAATACACACCAAATGCTTAACGCTGTAAAAAGCGACTTAAACACACCAAATCTTCGTGATACAACCAAGTAACTAAAACAAAATAAACCTATACCACTCATACCGTATAAAGATGCCACAGCAGAGTTTGCAGCAAATAGCTTACCTTGCTCCAGCGCTATAAAATAAGATATTGGCCCCGAGGTGATAGGCAATCCAGGAATAATCCCACTAACAAAACTACCAAAGCGCTTTTGGGCATATGTTATCAGTAAAATAAGCAAAGGTGCGATTGTGAGTTTAAGTAGCATAAATAACAATAAAGTATGAGAGTTAAGATTAAGTCTACGCGGCTGTTACTATATTGTAGAGTGAATAAAAATCACTCATATAGTGTGATTTTTTTCACCTATAAATATTAAGTCATTTATCAAAAAACACTGATTAACAGTTATAAAAAAGCCACTAATTAAAGTGGCTATAAGCTTTACTAATACAACTGCATTTATACTTTTTTAAACAAAACCTCTGGGTTTACCATGGTTTTCATTTCAAGCACATTGCCATTTTGATCTTCAATAAAAAACGTTTCTTGCTCAAACTCATCACCAATAAAACGACGGTATGGTTTATCTAGGTATTCAATACCCGCATCTTCAATACGTTTTTTTAATCCATTAAATTCATCTTCAGATAAGTGAATCCCAAAGTGAGGTACTGCAACTGCGCCCATATCTACGTCGTGGCGAACTGTCGGTAAGCGCTCAACGCTTTGGTGCAAGGTAAGTTCATTACCCCAAAAATCTATATCTACCCAGCGACCTTCTTCACTATTACCCGTTTTGCAGCCTAGTACGTCACAATAAAACGCTTTAGCCACTTTTAAATCGCCAGCTGGAATAGCCAGATGCAAACAGTTAGACATAAATTACCCTTGGTTAACTCTTTAATATATTAAATTATCGCTATTATACATAACTTGTGATTTATAGAACATTAACAACGATACTATTAAGCATATTTAATACCTAAAATTTGTTTGAAAAACACTCTTTTTAGGTTTGTAATTACTTATAACATTTATTTGTTAGAGAGTATTAGAAAGCGCTAAAGGATTAGTTTAAAATGCGCCGCTATGATTAAATTCCTACTTTTAAAATTCATCACTTTCTTTTTAGGCTTTGTAGCTTGCTTTGCGATGCACACTACTTTTGACTTGCCTTTAGTGATTTCTGCAGCGCTAACGGGACTTATTGGCTCGTTTATTCCTTTTCCTGAGCGTTATAAAAACCATCCGTATGCTGCAATTTATGCTGGGAGCTTTGCGGGCATGTGCTCAACACATTTAATTACCAGTTACTGGGAGATTGCTATTATTTCGCTTATTGGCTCAAGTTTATATGTGCTCACTATGAACATGTTTACAGGTTTTGGTGGCAAGCTTGGTAGTGTTGCTTTTGCAAGTGTGGCACTTTTTGTATTAGCTAAAGGAATTGTATTATGAGTATTGAATACCCTTTACTGGTACTGCTTGGTGCTTTTTTAACATTTTATTTGGCTAAACATAGCCGCTTTGATGGTGTAAGAGCATCATCTTCACTGTCTATTATTGCTTATTTAATTTTTAGCGCCTTAAATTTAAACCCCGATTTATACGCAATTGTATTTTTTGGCGGCACATTCATAGGTATGAGCGCCCCACATCGATTTGGTATTTATACTGTAGCAAGCTCATCTATTTTGTTTTCAATCTTATTTGAATTCCTTGTACCAAAACTTGACGGCTATGGCGGTGCATTGGGTATTAGTGCATTTTTATCTGTATGCATTTGCCATACTTGTATTTTATTGGGTGCGCCAAGAAGTAAAAAGCCACAATAACTTACTTACGTTTAATACTAGTTGTAGGGTAGCCAAATAGTACTCTACATTTAGCTTTTATTCCCGATGCCTTATAAACACTTTTAAATAAGTGCTCCCACTGATGAAACGTAATAACGAATGGATTATTACTATTAAGCTGCCCTATAATTCCGTATTTACAAGGCTTTGATTTATCTTCTTCTACAAAGGTGCCAAATAACTTATCCCAAATAATAAGTACACCTGCAAAGTTTTTATCAAGGTAACCTGCATTTATTGCGTGATGAACTCGGTGATGCGAAGGCGTATTAAATACTTTTTCAAACCAGCCTAACTTACCTACTATTTGAGTATGTACAAAAAATTGATACGCCAAATTTAATGCAACCACGCTAAATACTGTTAGCGGTTCAAATCCAATTAAAATCATAGGTAGCCAAAACACCCACATACCGGCTACGGGGTACATTAAGCTTTGCCTAAATGCGGTGGTGAAATTCATTTTAGTTGAGCTATGGTGCACCAAATGTGCAGCCCACAACCAATGAATATGATGCGATGCTTTATGAAACCAATAATACAAAAAATCTTGCAGTAAAAATGCAAATGCAATACTTAATACACTCACTTCAATATCAAACAATCTATAGTCATACAACCAATTAAATAAAGGCATTAACAGCAGTAACGCAATAGCATCTGCGCCTTGGTGTAATAGCGCTAACACTGTATTTGCTAGGCTATCTTTTATGTCGTAATAGCGCTTAAACTTAATAAACTCAGAGCAAACAAATATCAAAAATAATGGGCTCAGAGCGAGTAAAATAATTTCTGAGTTCATACTTTACCCGCCAAAAAATAATTATTTAAATTGTTTAACGCTTGGGTTATATCTTTTGTAATAACATATTTAAGTAATGCATTTGGCATCCACCATGGAGCTGAGCAGCTTATGCAATAGTTAAGTTCGGTAACTAAAGTATTGATGTCTTTATTTGCAGTGAGGTATATATCGCCTCGATGATTAGCTACTGGTTTATCGCCTACTATTTGGTAACTGATCTGATTTTGATCGGCACTAATTATTTGCTCTGAAAAAGTTATTTTACCTATTTTCACTTGCCTAACAGATCCTTTTCCGCCTTCTATTTGCCCTTCGTCTTGTGCTTGTAGCAGCGTAAATTTGGCATTAAAAAATCGATGCAACTGTTGATGATCCAATAGTGTGCTTATTATTTGTTTTGGCTGTGCATTAAGCGTTCCTAAATTCGGATAATAAGTGCAATTTCTCAGATTAGATGGCCAGCTGTTATAATTCGGCCATTTTCTCGCCAAAGGAAATTGCTTTAATGAAATATAAACAGCTGACACAAGAAGAAA
>NZ_JADYXB010000033.1:0-43213 GCF_015864485.1 Pseudoalteromonas sp. SWN166 | reverse complement strand
GAACGAGTGAAACGTTATATTCTTCCAGAAAAAAGAAAACGGCCCAAAAGTAGGACCGTTCGAATTTCAAAAACTCGGTACACCATTAAGTCAAAACATGCTTAACTGAATGGTGTTAGCTTATTTAGCGGCTTTGTTGTTTAAAGTATAGTTAACGTAATTAAGATTTAAAAAACTGCATCGATTTAGTTAAATCATCGGATAGGCGACTTAATTGCTGTGCATCTTGTAGCGTTGATTGAGCTGATGTTAACGTTTGATCTGCTAAATTACTCACCTCTTGCGAATCATTCAATGCTTGTGTTGTGGCATTAGATTGCTGTTTAACACGCTCTGCAATAACTTCACCCTGATGTTTAATATCACCCATGCTTTGCTCTGCACTTTGCAATACATCATTAGTTTGGTTGGCTGCTTTTACTGATTGCTCCATTTTTTCAACACTTGAGCGCATTTTTTGCTGAGTGTCGTCAGATGCTTGTTGTAAGGAGCTAATAATTTGATGTATTTCTTGGGTTTGTGTTTGTGTACGCTGAGCAAGAGTTCTTACTTCATCAGCTACAACGGCAAAGCCTCGACCATGCTCGCCAGCGCGTGCAGCTTCAATAGCAGCATTGAGTGCAAGTAAATTTGTTTGATCGGCTATCTCACTAATACCTTTGCTAACTTTGCTAATTTCTTGGCTATCTTGCGCTAGCTTATCGAGTGCTTGCTGGCTTTCTGCAAATTCAATCTGTAGGTCTTGCATGTATTTAGCAAGCTCCATTGTGTTATCTGAACCCTGCTTTACATGCATTGCAGCATCTTGCGCGGTAAGCGTTGCTTGGTGCGCAGATTCTTCAACTGCAAGTGCGTTTTGAGCCATGTCACTTAAAGCATTATAAATAGCATTTACTCGAATTTGCTGTTTTGAAACATCATTACTTGTTTGGCTACTCGCATGTGATAGCGATTTAGTTGCGCCGCACAGCTCTTCTGTACTTGCTTTAACATCAAATAATAAATGTGAAAATGCATTAAGTAATGCGTTGTAGCGCGATGCAATAATTCCCATTTCATCATTAGTACTCGAATCGATAGTAGCATTTAAGTCCCCATTCGCGGCTCTATTAGCTGCGTCAGCAAAGCGATTAATGGTATCAACAACTGCAAAATAAAAACCAATCATTAAATAAAATGCAAATAACAAACTGATCAATGAAGCAGCTAAAACAAGATTTCGAGTCCACTGTTGAGTTTGCAGTTTTGCTTTAATAAGGCTCTCAAGAGTTGGAATACTCTTACTAACAAGTTGATTAATGCTGCTGTGAACATTGTTTGTTAGTTTAGTAAACTCTGATTGAGTTAACAAAATATCGTCTGGCTCAAGTAGTTTCCCATCTATCGCTTTTTTGAATGCACCAACAGCACTGTGTAAATTAGTTAACGAAGGCATGAGCGCTTTATTTACTGATTTATCTGCATTGGTGGCTACATTAAGTATTTTATCGAGTTGCTTTTCGTATAAAGGAAGCGACTTACTAAAATTTGAAAGTGCTATAAACGTATCTGGCGTAAAGCGATTACTTGCCAAAACAGTGTTTGCGCTTTGCGCTGTCGAGTTTATTTGCATTATAAGTGCAGGAATTGGCGTGACTAAAGAGCGGTTTACATAAGCACTGGCTAATTGGCTATCTAGGGCTAGATTTGACTGAATAGAAACAAGTTCGAGCACTTCATTTTCTTGATCGTTTTTTATATTAAAACCGAGTGAGCGGGCTATTTTTATATTTTGATTTATATCACCTTGCATCAAGTTTGAAAGTATAGGTCTGTAGCCTTTTAAACCTTGTTGCTGCATTTTTGAAACAGCGATACTTTCACTTAACAATGAGACTAAAAAAAACAAACTAAGAGCAAGAGGAACGAGTAAAATTCCAAACATTAAGCTGATTTTAGTTTTGTATTTTAAATTTGCCATTAGCTGGATAGCGGGAAAAGAAAATTGGCGTAATCCTGACATAAGGCTCTCTTGTATTTTTGTAATTAGGGTAAAGGTGAATAGACCTTGTTATGCTTAATTATCATTCATTTATAGTACTTTACAAATAAAAAAAGCCCTTCCGGGCTTTTTTCAATCTTTAGTCTTAATTACACACTATAAAAACAAGCGCTTATAAAATATAAAAAGTAATTTTAACTTAAAGTTTAGCAAACGAGCGTTCTGCTGCCGCTATTGTTTCTTTTACTTCTTGCTCAGTATGCGCAGCACATACAAAACCAGCTTCAAATGCTGATGGAGCAAGGTACACACCTTCTTCAAGCATAAGGTGGAAAAAACGTTTGAAGCGCTCTAGGTCGCATTCAGTAGCTTGTTTGTATGTCGTTACTTTTTCAGCATCAGTAAAAAAGAATCCATACATGCCGCCAGCATAATTAGTTGTTAATGCAATGCCTGCTTTTTTAGCGCCAGCTTCAAAGCCTTCACAAATTGCTTTAGAAATTGCTTCTAACTTATCGTGTAGGCCTGGCTCACATAATAGCTCAAGTGATTTTAAACCTGCAGCCATCGCAATAGGGTTACCAGAAAGAGTACCCGCTTGGTAAACAGGACCCACAGGCGCAATGTAATCCATTATTTCGGTTTTGCCACCAAATGCGCCAACAGGCATGCCGCCGCCAATTACTTTACCTAAACAGGTAAGGTCTGGTTTAATGTTGTAATAGGCTTGTGCGCCGCCAAGTGCAACACGAAATCCCGTCATTACTTCATCAAAAATAAGCACAGACTTGTATTCATCACATACTGCGCGTAAACCTTCTAAAAAGCCTTCAACAGGTGGAATGCAGTTCATGTTACCCGCTACTGGCTCTACAATAATACAGGCAATTTCGTCTGCGTATTTTGCAAAAATAGCTTTTACTTCATCAAGGTTATTAAACGATACTGTTAGCGTGTGCTTAGCAAAGTCCTCTGGAATACCTGGAGAGTTAGGTACGCCCATTGTTAATGCACCAGAGCCTGCTTTAACTAATAATGAGTCAGCATGGCCGTGGTAACAGCCTTCAAATTTAAGGATTTTGTCACGATTAGTAAAACCACGGGCTAAACGAATTGCACTCATAGTCGCTTCAGTGCCTGAGCTAACCATACGTACTTTTTCGATTGATGGAACCAGCTCTTTTACCTTTTCCGCCATTAGTATTTCGGCTTCAGTTGGCGCGCCATAACTAAGGCCATTTTCTACAGCTTCGTGTACGGCTTGTTTAATTGCAGGGTGGTTATGGCCCATGATCATAGGCCCCCAAGAGCCAACATAATCAATGTAACGATTACCGTCGGCATCAAATGTAAACGCACCTTCAGCTTTTGTAATAAAAAGCGGTGTACCACCTACGCCATTAAAAGCACGTACTGGCGAGTTTACGCCACCAGGAATAGAAGCTTGAGCGCGTTCAAATAAGTCTTGGCTAATTGTCATGAAAAATCCTATGAATTATTACTAAAAAGGGGTTTAGCTATCGCGTTTGCGGCTAAACCAAGGTACGTCTACTTCATACTTATCGACTTTGTTTTCTACGCCGAGTGTTAAAGCAAATAGTGCCATACGAATTAATACGCCATTTTGTACTTGGCGGAATATTGCTAAATTGTCGTTACTGTTTAAGTCGTTATCAAGCTCGTTAGCTTCTAAGCGACTATCGCGTGGTAACGGATGCATTAATACTGAGTTAGGTTTGCAGTGAGCGCTGTAAATAGATTGGCTAATTCTAAAGCCGCCACGGTATTTATTTGCTTCTTCTTGTGAAGGAAAACGCTCTTCTTGAATACGTGTTTGGTAAACAATATCGGCTGCTAAGTTGCCTTCCATCTTGTTTACTAGCTCAATTTTGTGGCCTGCATTTTCTACGGCATCTAAAATGCTCGTTGGCATTTGTAGGCCATCAGGCGCTACCATCGAAAACTTTACGTTTTTGTAATGGCACAATAGTTTTGATAAAGAATGCACTGTACGGCCATATTTTAAATCACCAACCAGGGCTATATGCATACCATCAATATTTTGATCAAAACGGTGCAATTCACGCTCTATGGTTAATAAATCAAGTAATGCTTGAGTAGGGTGCTCATTTGGGCCGTCACCGCCATTAATAACCGGCACAGTACATCCATCAGCAAATTCACTTACTGAGCCTGCATCAGGGTGGCGCATAGCTACGGCATCAGCGTAAGCTGAAATAACGCGCGCAGTATCGTAAAGTGACTCACCTTTTGCAAGGGCAGAGCTTTGCATACCTGTAGTTTCACGTACACCACCGCCGAGTAAGTTAAAGGCGGTACCAAAACTAACCCGTGTACGAGTGCTTGGTTCAAAAAACAAATTAGCTAAAATAGCGCCTTTAAGCACCGTTGTTTGCTTTTGCTTTTTAGCATAAGGCTCCATTTTTTTAGCTACTGCAAAAATACGTTCAATGCAGTCTCTGTCTAGCTGATTTACAGACAGTATATGTTCGCCTTGGAAACTTAACATGGGGTTATTCCTAATCAATCAAATGGGCGCGATAATCCATAAATAGGGCACGCAATCGCGCGTGTTATAACAAGTATTGTAAATTGCGGCGCAGTTTAACATGCACCGAAACGCTTATAAATTAGGTTTTATTACAGCAAGTGCCACTATGATAAGCAGCGCAATAACAGGAAGCTCATTAAAAATACGGTAAAAGCGGTCTGTTTTAGTGTTTCGGTCATGTTTAAAGTCACTCAATAACTTAAAACAGTAGCCGTGGTATACGTATAAAATAATTACTAGTACAAGTTTGTAATGTAGCCACATACTGTATTTAAACCAATCACGACCATATTCAACAATGGTTAATACACCAAATACAGCCGTTAAAACAGCAAATGGGGTTACGAAATAAAGTAGTCTGCGCTCCATAACTTTAAGCATAGAGTTACATGCTCTTTCTTCGCTCATTGCGTGATATACAAATAACCGTGGTAAGTAAAAAATACCGGCAAACCACGCAATCATAAAAAATATGTGGAGTGTTTTATAAATCAATAATGCGCTCATACTAGTCCTTATTACTTAAAGTAAGCTGTTACGAATGGTTAAAATATGATGAATTTGATCCCAGCGTAATAGCCCCATAATTTGTTGATTATCTAAAAGGTTATAAACGTAAAGTGCGCCACTTCTTTTATCTTTTAGTATATCGAATGCATCGGCTAGAGTGGCTTGGCTGCTGATACCCTGCAAGCTAATGTAGTTTATATTTATTGTTTCATCAGACATTAGCGTTAAATCGTACTCAGCGAGGCGGTAGCCATTTTCTTCGTCAAAAACAATTAACGGGGTTTGACTATCCATCGCATCTAGCGTGTTTTTTATTTGTTCTTTGTCATCTGAGTAAAGTAATTTAAAGTCTTCATCCATGTCATCCATTATACCCACTTTTTGCAGGGCTTCTGTTGCAGGGGACACATGATACGGCAAACCTTGAAAATCTAATTGCTGTAAAAATATGGAACGATTTCCAAAAAACTGTAAGGCAGTAACATAGGCTGTGGTTATAACTATCATCGCAGGAACGATTATTTCCGGTGACGATGTAAGCTCCATTACTGTTGTTAATGCAGCAAGTGGTGCATGCAGTGTTGCTGCCAATAACCCCGCCATGCCCAAAACTCCGTATGTACCGGCTATATCTGTACCAGGGCTAATATATTGAGCAAAAAAGGCCATTAATGTACCAATTAATACGCCTAGTCCAATAACAGGGCCAATTAAACCACCCGGAATACCTAAGCCAATAGCAAATAATGTTGCAAGCAATTTAGCTATTAATATAGTGGTAAGCAGTTTTACGTTATCAGGGGATTCAACCGCGATAGTAATTGCACTCATACCAGAGCCCATAGCATGTGGTACCGCGTAAGCTATTAAGCTGGCAATACAGCCCGCAATTAATAAACGAGGGAACATACTTAAAGGTTTAAATGTTTTAATAATTAGCATTAAATTTTGATTAAAGCTAAATGCAATAGCGCCCAGTGCCATCCCGCATAGTATTAAATAAGGATAATGCCAGCCACTCAGTGGCGCTATGGTTATAAGTGCAAGCTCAGAGCCTTCACCAAATACAAACTGTGTAGCCAGTGCACCAGTAACAGCAGCAAGCATGATAGGCACAAATATGTGTACTTTATATTCACGAAGTACCACTTCCATTACAAAAATAACGGCTGCAAGTGGGGTGTTAAATGAAGCGGCTATACCTGCTGCAACGCCGCAACCACTTAAAGTACGCATGGCGTTATGCGGTAAATGCAGTTTATCAGCTAAAATACTCGCGCCCGTTGCGCCCATATGTACGGAAGGCCCTTCTCGACCAACCGAAAAACCGCTAATGAGTGCAAGTGCGCCACCAACAAATTGATTAACCGTATTGTATAAAGGCATTTGCCCATAATGGCGTTTAATTCTGTGTATAACAAAAGGGATGCCTAAACGGTAATGTTTAAAGCCAGTAAAAGCAGCAAACGTGGCTATTAGTAATGCAGCAACTAAAGGCATGAGCACACGTTCAAGTGTTGGTAGGGTCGTAAAGTCGTCAGGCGTTTCTAAAAATAAGCTTTGGAAAAATAAAATAGTTAAGCGGAATAAAATAATAAAAAATGCAGCAATTAGTCCGGCAACTACGCCTAATAAGCATAATTGTACAGATGTTTTAGGTTTTGCCAGTCGACGTCTGAGTTGCTCAAGCCACATACATTATTTCCTCGCCGCATTTTTCAGCAGCATTTTAGCAAAAGAGTTTAGCTAAGTCGTTGTGATTTTGAATTTTTCGTAACTTATATTAACAATTTGCAGTAAAGTTTAAGCCCTATTATTTATAACTAAAATTTTTAATGAACTTATAGTTTACAAGGGTCGCTTTTAGTTTGCTTAAGTATTATTTTAGTGAGCTAACGTTTAGCTATTTTTTTACTAATTTATAGGTATAACTTAGAGTAAAGAGTTGTTTTACTATACTTGATTAAAACACTCGGGTATTAGATAATCACGCCATTGCGATATTGAGGGTTTTAGAATGTCTGAAGAATTACCAATTAAGTTCAGCGATGCAGCTGCTGTTCGTGTTAAACAGTTAATCGACGAAGAAGAAAATCCAGATTTAAAACTGCGTGTTTACGTAACAGGTGGTGGTTGTTCGGGTTTTCAATATGGTTTTACTTTTGATGAAAAAGCGAATCCTGGCGATTTAGAAATTGTAAAAAATGGTGTAACGCTAGTTATCGATCCAATGAGCATTCAATATTTAGTTGACGGTGAAGTTGACTACACTGAAGGATTAGAAGGTGCACGCTTTTTTGTATCTAATCCTAATGCAACAACAACCTGTGGTTGTGGTGCAAGCTTTAGCGTTTAACAGCTAAACGCTAAATAGAATAAAGCCGCTTTTGCGGCTTTTTTAATGTCTACAAATCGCTTGGTGCATATTCGGTTATTTGCATTATTAATACAAAAAAGCCAAGTACAAATGCAGAAAACGCTAAAATGTATATAAATCCTTTTTTGCCTTGTTTAATCGGTACGCCGTTATTGCGCAAAAAAAAGTACCAACCTAAGCATAATACAATAGGTAATAAAAAAAGAAGTCTGAACATTATTCGGCCTTTTTGGTGCTAATTATTGCTTAATCATAAACATGTGACGATAAATTGGAACAAAATTGTTATAAAAATTCATTTTAATTTTTTATAGCCAAGAGTTAATTTATTAATACTTTTTGAGTACTTAGGTGAATATTCAGTGTTTATAAATATTCACTCGTGTTCATATTTGTACCGAGTATGTAATTAGTTATTTAACGAAAGTGTTAATAGTATATAATGTATCCAAGAATGAGACGGGCAAAATTTCATTCTCAATAAAAATAAATCTTTACCACATTATTAGCGTAGTGCTTTTAGCTATATTGGTGGAGTGAGTAGCAACACATGCTTTGTTAAGCAATAGCTTGCTATTGAATGTAAGTATGACTGCTTACTTGCCTACAGCTATTGATAGAGACTACTGCTTTAATAGGTACGTCAAATCATCTAGTAGGAGATGTAAAATGATGGGCAAAACAGTTTCTTCTGAAGAAAATGCAAAGCTAACAAAGTGGCTTAAAAGTAAGCGCCACGAAAAAGGTCATACAATGCGAAGCCTAGCACAAGTGCTTGGAACGCCTCATTCGTTTATCGGCAAGATTGAAAATCAAGAACGCCGTTTAGATGTAATTGAGTTTGTTCGCTATTGTACAGCTCTTGAAGTTGATCCACATGAAGCACTTAGCTTGCTAAAAGTAGATTAACTCAAAAATTGCTTAGTACACTTTAAGGGGCACTTGATAGTGCTAAGCAATATGTTAATGCAGGGATGCATTAAATATTTTGATGATAATTCCTCTCAAGCTCATATAATTTATGCCGAATTAGATATAAAAACACTAGCGAAGGTATAACCATTAAAGCTGTTAAAATAAAGAACAGCGACCAATTCCCCATTAACCAATCATCAATCACTACACCGCTGTAGCTTGAAAGTAACGTTCGTCCTAAATTCCCTAATGATGCTAGTAATGCATAGTGTGTTGCACTAAATGCTCTGTCGCATAGCATTGATATAAAGGCCACCATAGCCACTAACGACCATGCTTGTGTAAACCCATCAATAACAATAGCAAAGGCATATAGCCTTAAATCAGGGCCAACTAAAGCAATCCACGAAAAGGCTAAGTTTGAGGCCGCCATCGCAATGCCACTTATAAATAAACCTCTAACAATGCCATATTTTTGATTAAATAAACTGCCAACAAAGGTAAATATGATTGTGAGTACCGCTGTACCTACCTTTGAAAATGTTGCTATGTCGCTATTACTAAAACCAATTTCTTTATAAAACACAATCGACATACGCCCTAAAAACGCTTCGCCTATCTTAAATAAGAAAATAAACGCAAGTAATGCCAAGGCTGTTTTAACGCCGTTTTTAGTAAAAAAAGCTCTAAAGGGGTCAATAACGGTTACTGCAAGCCAGGCAACCGTTTTGGTAAGCGGCGTTTGCGTTGTTGAAGAGAGCTTTTCAAGGTATACACGTTCAAGTTCGGCATGTACGGCTTCGCGATTTGATTCAGGCTCTTTAGCAAATAATGCTCCACTCATTAGCAGCAGCATTACGGCTGCTAAAAAGTAATAAATTTGTGGCCAGTCGAGCGACGGAATATCAGCCATGTAAAATGGAATGGCGCCCAAAAGTGCGTAACCTGTCCACCAACCAGATGTTGCCATCGCGGCCGCTGCGGTTGCTTTGTGTGATTCTTTCTCGCTTAGGGTGTCTATTCTAAATGCGTCAATTGCAATGTCTTGCGTGGCAGAAGCAATGGCGATTAACAAACAAATTGCAGCAACAAGTGCCAAATTAGCTTTTAAATCAAGCCCAGCTAGTAACAAGGTGCCAATAAAAATAAAGCTTTGGCAAAATAGTATCCAACTGCGGCGTTGGCCTAGCCATTTATATAAAATAGGGAGTTTTGTACGATCGATTAAAGGCGACCATAAAAAGTTAATACTGTAAGCGCCAAATACAATGCCGAATAAGCCGATCATACTGCGACTTAGCCCTTCATCTTTTAACCAAGCGGACATAACAGAGCCAATTAGTACCCACGGAAAACCGCTACTCATACCAAATATAAAAATATTGATTAAGCGTTTGTCTTTAAAATAAGAAAAATATTCGCTAACAGAGAGAGATTTACTCATAGGGCCTTCATTGGCTTTGATGCAGAGCAGCTAAGCTGCTCTTAAAAAAGTTATAGTGGGACTTGCTCAAGCATTTTTATATTTAAAATAACCACTGGTTTTACAGGTACAAAATCGTAACCAATTTTTTCATTAAAGCCTGTTTCAACAGCCATAATTTTATCTAGTGTTTCGTAACCTTCCATAACATTACCAAAAACAGCAAAACCCCAATCTTTACCTGGGTTTAAGTGATCGTTGTTATCCATATTAAAAAAGAACTGACGAGTACCAGAGTGAGGTTCACGGTCCTGATACGCCATAGCAATGCTATACATATCGTTTTTCATACCGTTACCGCTTTCATTAAAAATAGGATCGTTTTCGTGTAGGCCGTCGTAATCTTTATCGTAGCCACCACCTTGAATAACAAAGTCGCGGTCATTTTCTACATCACGTTCTATGCGATGAAAGACACTACCTTGATAGCTTTTATCTGACACGTAAGTTAAAAAGTTATTGACCGTAATAGGCGCTCTCGAACGGTCGAGTTCAACAACAATACTACCCATAGTCGTTACAATTTCGACGCGCGGAAAAATATTATCTTTTTGAACAAAGCGGCCTTCTTGGGCTGCAAAGCTACTTACACTCACAAATAAGCTTAAGCAGATTAAAAAAAGTCGTTTCATAGTTAACCTTCTAAAAATTCTATTAATTCAGGGTCAGATACAATGCGGGTAATAATTTGCTCAGTCAACTTATTGAGCTGACCTTCTATTTTAGCTCGCTCGTGGCTAAATGGGCCTTCTAAATTAGCACTGCCTTTATACACTTTACTAAAGTTGCTTGAAGCGCGAATAACTCTTACACCAAGCTCTATATGCGCTTCGCTGGTATGGCTCACTAGTTTTTCGGTTACCACCGCTTGCAGTGCATGAATATCTACTTCAAAACGCGCCATTGCACGGTTTGAAATACGCACACCATTACGATTAAGTGCGCTGTCTAACACACTTTTAATTGATTCAGTAAGGCCTTGGCTTGCAAAGGTTTTAGTTTTGTCTGATTCAATAAGTTTAAGTGTTGATGTATCGCCACGTAAATCAATTACACTGGTGCTTAAGCTACTATTTATAGTGCTTATTTGACCGCTTTTATAAACAGGGTTGAGTATTACTTGGCTAGGCTGATTAGCGCAGCCACCAAGTATTAGCAATACACAGCACCCAGTTATAATGTTTGTTAATTTCATTTATAGCATTCCACTATTTTTAGTTGCGCTTAAAACGACAAACTTTTTGTTTGAACCTAGCAGCTTACAGTTACCAAACATACGATTTAACTTATCGTGATAGTCTAAATGGCGATTACCAATAATACGCAGTTCGCCGCCTTCTTTTAATGTATCTTTTGCTTGTTTAAACATTTGCCAAGCAATGTGATCGGTAACAGCTTGAGCTTGGTGAAATGGAGGGTTACATAACACCATATCTACACTGTCTCTTTCAAAGCCTGTTAAACAGTCGTTTTCGATAAATTCACAGTTATCAAACTTATCGCCTAGGTTAATTTCTACATTTAACCGGGCTGATTCTACTGCCATGTAAGACTCATCAACAAACGTTACTGATGCATTAGGACACTGAGCAAGCGTCATTAATCCAACAACACCGTTACCACAGCCCAAGTCAATAATACTTTTAGCTTTTGGCGTTTCTGGTAAGTAGTTAAAAAAGAAGCGCGCACCAATATCTAACGAATCACGCGAAAACACATTTGCATGGTTTGTTATATTAAACTCTGTGCCTTCAAGCTCCCACGTTATAGGGAAGTCTGCTGCTTTATATCCGCCTTTAGCTGTGCTTAAAATAAGGCGAGACTTTTTAACTGCTAGGCTGGTTGTTGTTTCACCAATAAATTGTTCAAATGATTTTATTGTTGAATTATGAATTTCTTTTGTTTTACCTGCCGCAATTACTGGTGTACCAGGCGCAAGTACTTCACTAAGTTCACTTAATTGGAACTGTAAAAAACCCACATTACGAGGGATTTTAATAAGTACTAAATCAACGTCTTCTGGTAATGCCGACAAACTATCTACTTGTGTAAAATCTGTAGTAGGCAATTTGTTTTCTTGTAAGTTATAAGCCGCAGCTTGGTGGCTAATATAAGAATCATTAACTGAACAAACCGTTAACTTATTAAAATAACAAGCAAGTGCACCAAAGCTATCGTTTAGAATAAGCAATGAGCGACAATCAGGGTGATGTTCGTTAACATAATTGATAAGGTACTCATCTGCCGAATCCCACGCTTGTAAGCTGCGGTTTTTTTGATCCAATGGAAAGCGTTCAAGAGTAAAGGTTTTATCGCCTAGCTGGGCTTGCGTCGTCATAATGGTTCGTTGATCAGTAATCTAATGTAGGTAAATTCTAACATGCAACGGCAAAACGCCAACCCCCAACAGTTACCAAATGGCTTTTCTTATCAAAGTAGGGCACTTAGTGCGCAAAAAAGCCTCGATCTGTTTTATTATTTGCAGAAAAACCTACATTGGCAACAGCCCGATGTAACCGTTTATGGAAAAACAGGACCCATTCCACGACTTCAATGCTTCATGAGCGATTTAAATATTGAATACGGCTATTCAAGTAGTAAGCAAATAGTAGAACCGTGGGATGAGTTGCTACTTAATATGCGAAAGCGATTAGAAGCACATTTAAATCAGCCTCTAAACTCACTACTGGTTAATTATTACCGAGACGGAAATGATACGATGGGGTGGCACAGTGATGATGAAATAGAGCTTGGTGATAAACCAACAATTGTGTGTGTGTCGCTAGGAGCTGATCGGGTTTTAAAGTTAAAGCACAAAGCGAGTAATAAAGTGACTGACTTAAAGCTACAAAGCGGCAGTTGCCTAATAATGAATGGACATAGTCAACGAGATTATCAACATGCAATACCCAAGCAAACAACGCTTGCGCACCCGCGAATAAGTTTAACTTACCGATTTATTAAGCACATTAAGCAAAAGCAATTTAGTTAGTTAATTTAACTTGTTATAGTAAGCCTATAAATTAGCTAATTAAAATGGTCTTTTATGTCAATGCAGCAACAGATCCAAGAAAAAATAAGCAGCGCCATTGCGTGTAAACATTTAAACGTAATCAATGAAAGTCACATGCACAGTGCCGGTACTGAGTCACATTTTAAAGTTATAGTAGTTAGCGAAGAGTTCGCGGGTAAGCGCTTGTTACAACGCCATCGTGAAATTAACGAAATTTTAAAAGATGAATTAGCAAATCATATTCATGCACTCGCTATTCATACATATACACCAGACGAATATACAGAGCAGGGCGGTGAAGCGCCTGATTCTCCTAATTGTATGGGCGGCTCAAAGCTTAACTAAAATAAATAGGGAATTTGGTCGGTGTTTAACTGATCAGATCAGTGTTTTTAGTATTAGCCTTTAAACTAGCGCTAATTTTTATTGTAAAAGATATAGGATGATCAATGGTCATTAAGCCTAAAATTCGTGGATTTATCTGCACAAACGCACACCCAGCTGGTTGTGCAGAGCATGTTCAAGAACAAATTAACTATGTAAAACAACAGGGTGCATTAAAAAACACACCAAAAAATGTATTAGTTATTGGCGCATCAACAGGCTACGGCTTGGCATCGCGCATTACTGCTGCGTTTGGTGGTGGTGCTAAAACATTAGGTATTTTCTTTGAAAAAGAGGGTACAGAGCGTAAAACAGGTTCTGCTGGTTGGTACAATACCGCTGCTTTTCAAGATGCTGCAGACGAAGCGGGCCTTTGGTCTAAAAATATTAATGGCGATGCGTTTTCTAACGAAATCAAGCAAAAAGCAATCGACACCATTAAAGCTGATTTGGGCAAAGTAGATTGTATTATCTACAGCCTAGCATCTCCTCGTCGTACTGATCCAAATACCGGTGAAGTGTTTTCTTCTACACTTAAGCCAATTGGTAATGCCGTAACAACAAAAAACTTAAATACATCAAAGCGTGAAATTGATGAAATTACGGTTGAAGCTGCAAATCAAGACGATATCGACAACACCATTAAAGTAATGGGTGGTGAAGATTGGGAAATGTGGATAGACGCATTAAAAGAAGCAGATGTATTAGCCGATAACTTTAAAACGACTGCGTACACTTATATTGGTAAAGAGTTAACATGGCCAATATACGGACACGCTACTATTGGTAAGGCTAAAGAAGACTTAGACCGTGCAACGGCTGCTATTAAAGAATCAACAAAAGATTTAAAGGGTGAGGCGTATGTTTCATCACTTAATGCAGTAGTAACCCAAGCAAGTTCTGCTATTCCTATTATGCCGTTATATATTTCTGCTTTATTTAAAGTTATGAAAGCAGATGGCACATACGAAGGTACTATTGAGCAAATTCACGCATTATTTAGTGAAAACCTATATGGTGCATCGCCTCGCTTTGACGAAGGCGGACATTTATTCCAAAACTACAAAGAGCTAGAAGACGATGTGCAAGCACGTGTTCAAGCTGTATGGGATAGTGTTGATACAAGTAGTATTGATGAGCTAACAGACTATGTTGGTTACCATAACGAGTTTTTACGCTTATTTGGTTTTGGTATAGACGGTGTTGACTACGAGCAAGATATCGATTCAGTTAAGCCAATTGCTAATATGATTGACTAACAGAACGTAGGGCCTGTTTATCTTTCGAGGTTGAATTTGCAGCAGGCTGTTTGGTATTTAGGCAAGGTAGAGCCTATGTAGTGTGGTTATTCCCCATAAATGGGCGATAACGTGGAATAAATGCCAAACATGCGCTGCCCAAAGGGTTCTGCCTAGGGGCTATTTACTCTTTGTTGCTCGGTTTTTACTTAGCCCACTAGGTTACAAACCTCACGCCGCGATTAAATAGCCCCTAGATTGAACAAATTTTAATCCTGAAAGGTCAACAGGCCCTAGTTATTAAAAGCCGCTATTGTGGCTTTTTTTATATTATGCGATTTGTTTAATTTACGATGAAATCAGGAACAATAATTGCTTAGGCTACCACTTTGGTCTAACTTGATTTTTATTAAAATCACTTAACAAAACCAAATAAGCGTTTCTGTCGTATAATTTTCATAAATACACTCGCATAGTCATCTAAAATGATGTTAAAATCTCGACAATATGTGATGAGTTTTACTACGTTGCTTGTTTGATATATCTAGCAAGCTGCTCTTTTGTACCTTGATATAGCTTGGAATAACTCAAATGGCGACGTGGTTGATACGATTTTTCAGTTTCTTTCCTTTAATGTAATGCAAGTGCGTATGATCAATATAAAAAAAGGTCTGGATTTACCCTTAGAGGGCTCACCACAGCAAGTTATACATGACGGTTCTGCTGTCAAACGTGTAGCTGTGCTTGGTGAAGAGTTTATCGGTATGCGTCCAACCATGCATGTTCGTGTGGATGACCAAGTCAAAAAAGGCCAGGTACTTTTTGAAGATAAAAAGAACCCAGGCGTCCTATTTACTGCTCCAGCTTCTGGCACAGTAAAAGAAATAAATCGTGGTGCTAAACGTGTGCTGCAATCTGTTGTTATTGAAGTTAACGGCAGTGAGCAAATCACCTTTGACTCTTTCAAAGCAGACGAGCTTTCGAGCTTAGAGCGTGAAAAAGCCAAAGAAGTACTTATCCAGTCTGGTCAATGGACAGCACTTCGTGCTCGCCCATTTAGCAAAGTAGCGGCTGTGGATGCAAATCCTAGTTCTATTTTTGTGACCGCAACTGACACAAACCCATTAGCTGCAGATCCTGCAGTAATAATTGCCGAAAATGCGCAAGCATTTGAAGCGGGTCTTGCTGTTATTTCGCGTTTGACCGATGGCAAAGTATTTGTGTGTAAAAAAGCAGGTAGCCAAGTTCCTAGCTCATCTATAGCTCAAGTAGAAGTACATGAGTTTGGTGGTGTGCATCCGGCTGGCCTCGTTGGCACTCATATCCATCATCTTGATGCAGTTTCTGTTAGCAAACAAGTTTGGCATATTGGTTACCAAGACGTTATCGCGTATGGTCACTTATTCCTTACTGGTGAAATTTACACAAATCGTGTTATTTCGCTTGCAGGTCCTCGCGTTAAAAATCCACGTTTAGTGAAAACACAACTAGGTGCTTCATTGGATGATTTAGTTGCTGGTGAGCTAGAAGACGGAGATAACCGCGTTATTTCTGGTTCTGTTCTATCAGGTTCTATTTCAAACGGTGTTCATGCATTCTTAGGTCGTTACCACGTTCAAGTATCTGTTTTACTTGAAGGTCGCGAAAAAGAATTGTTTGGCTGGATTGCACCAGGTAGTGATAAATTCTCTGTAACGCGTACATTCCTTTCTCACCTTGCGCCGAGTCGTTTATTTAAAATGACAACGTCAACAGGTGGTTCAAAACGTGCCATGGTACCAATTGGTAGCTACGAGCGCGTAATGCCGCTGGATATTTTGCCTACTCTATTATTACGTGACTTAATTGCGCGTGATTTAGACAGTGCAATTTCATTAGGTGCGCTTGAACTTGATGAAGAAGATTTAGCGTTATGTACCTTCGTTTGTCCTGGCAAATACGAGTATGGTTCTATCCTACGCGATTGCTTAACTACGATCGAGAAGGAAGGCTAGAGAGATGGGTTTAAAAAAATATCTAGAAGATATCGAGCCGAATTTTGAAGCCGGTGGTAAATATGAAAAGTTTTATGCTCTGTATGAAGCAGCTGCAACTATTTTTTATACACCAGGCTACGTAAATAAAGGCGCGACACACGTACGCGATAACATCGACCTAAAACGCATGATGATTTTAGTGTGGATGGCGACGTTCCCAGCTATGTTTTTTGGTATGTTCAATATCGGCCATCAGGCCGCAGGTGCTTTAGCACAAGGTTTTGAACTAGCAAATACGTGGCAAGTTGGTTTGTTCCAGTTATTCGGTGGTGAATTAACCGCTGATGCAGGCTGGGGCGCTAAGATGTTCTATGGAGCATGTTTCTTCCTACCTATCTACGCGGTAACATTTGCAGTTGGTGGCTTTTGGGAAGTAATATTTGCTTCTGTGCGTAAGCATGAAATTAACGAAGGTTTCTTCGTTACTTCAGTGTTATTTGCACTTATTTTGCCAGCAACGATTCCTTTATGGCAAGTTGCGTTAGGTATTACGTTTGGTGTAGTAATCGCTAAAGAAATCTTTGGTGGTACTGGCCGTAACTTCTTAAACCCTGCTTTAGCCGGCCGTGCATTTTTGTTCTTTGCATACCCTGCTCAAATCTCAGGTGACACAGTATGGACAGCAGTAGATTCGTTCTCTGGTGCAACTATGCTAGGCCAAGCATTTGCTGGCACACTTGATTTTGCAAACATGGAATTATGGTGGAATGCGTTTTATGGTTTCATTCAAGGTTCTGTAGGTGAAACATCTACACTTGCATTATTAGTAGGTGGTTTGTTCTTAATTTACGTTCGTATCGCTTCTTGGCGCATCGTACTAGGTGTATTCCTAGGTATGGTAGCAACTGCATTTTTACTAAATGCTGTTGGCTCAGAAACTAACCCTGTATTTGCAATGCCTTGGTATTGGCATTTAGTACTTGGTGGCTTTGCGTTCGGTATGTTCTTTATGGCTACTGACCCTGTATCAGCTGCATTTACTGACAAAGGTAAATTAGCATATGGTCTATTAATTGGCTTTATGGTGGTTATGATACGTGTTGTGAATCCTGCTTTCCCAGAAGGTATGATGCTAGCAATCTTATTTGCTAACTTATTCGCTCCACTGTTCGATCACTTTGTAGTGCAGGCTAATATTAAGCGGAGGTTGGCACGTAATGTCTAGTAATAACGAATCAATCGGCAAAACGTTATCAGTTGTTGTCGCACTATGTTTAGTGTGTGCAATCATCGTATCGTTTGCTTCTGTACAGCTTCGTCCTTTACAGCAAGCTAATAAAGAAAAAGATATTCAAAGTAATATCTTGGCTGCTGCGGGTATCGATAAAGTTGAAAATGTTTTAGAAACATTTGATGCAAAAATCGAAGCGCGCGTTGTAAACATGACTACAGGTGAGTTTGTAGATACAGACCCAACAATCTTTGACTTTGAAAAAAGCAAATATGATGCAGCGCTAAGTGTTTCTCTTAAAGAGAAAGGCGTTAAAGATATTGCTGGTATTCAACGTGTGACTAAAGAGTCGCCGGTGTATATCTCTAAAAAAGAAGATGGCTCAGTTGATGCAATCATTCTTCCTATCCAAGGCTACGGCTTATGGGGCTTAATGTATGGTTTTATCTCGCTTGAAAGCGATGGCGAAACTGTTAAGAGCATTATCTTTTACAAGCATAATGAAACCCCTGGTCTAGGTGGCGAAATTCAGAATCCACAGTGGACAGCTACATGGGAAGGTAAAGAACTTCCAATTCAAATTGTTAAAGGTACTGCGGGCAATGATGAGCATAAGATCGATGGTCTTTCAGGTGCTACATTAACGTCTAACGGTGTTGATCATGCAGTTGATTTTTGGACTGGCGAAAATGGCTTTGGCCCTTTCCTTGCGAAAGTACGTAAAGGAGCATTGAAATAATGGCTGATACTAAAGAAATGAAGGCGGTCCTATTTGGTCCGGTTTTAGCTAACAACCCAATCGCACTACAAGTACTTGGTATTTGTTCAGCGCTAGCGGTAACGTCTAGCTTAAAAAATGCGTTAATTATGTCAATTGCATTGACACTAGTAACAGCGTTTTCGAGCTTCTTTATCTCACTTATTCGTAACCAGATCCCATCATCTGTACGTATCATCGTACAAATGACAATTATTGCATCATTGGTAATCGTTGTTGACCAAGTATTACAGGCATTCTCTTACGCTACGGCAAAAGAGCTTTCTGTATTCGTTGGTCTAATCATTACTAACTGTATCGTAATGGGTCGTGCTGAAGCATATGCGATGAAGTCGCCACCAATTATGTCTTTCCTTGACGGTATTGGTAATGGCTTAGGCTACTCTGTTGTTTTACTTACTGTTGGTTTCATTCGTGAGCTATTCGGTAAGGGTTCACTATTCGGTGTTGATATTATCCCATTAGTACAAGATGGCGGTTGGTATCAGCCTATGGGTCTATTGATTTTACCACCGAGTGCATTCTTCATCATTGGTTTATTCATATGGGTACTTCGTACTTATAAGAAAGACCAAGTAGAAGCTAAAGCGTAAGGGGCAAATAGTGGAACATTATATTAGTTTATTTGTAAAAGCCGTTTTTATTGAGAACTTAGCGTTGTCATTCTTCTTAGGCATGTGTACTTTTTTAGCAGTATCTAAAAAAGTAACTACATCAATTGGCCTAGGTATAGCGGTTATAGTTGTATTGGGTATTTCTGTGCCTGTTAACAACTTGGTTTATCATGCGGTACTTGCACCCGGTTCACTTACTTGGTTAGGTTACCCAGATGCAGATCTTAGCTTTTTACGTTTCTTAACTTTCATTGGTGTTATTGCAGCACTTGTGCAAATTCTTGAAATGGCATTAGATAAGTTTTTCCCTGCACTATACAACGCATTAGGTATCTTCTTACCACTTATCACAGTTAACTGTGCAATATTTGGTGCGGTATCATTCATGGTTGAGCGTAACTATAACTTCGGCGAGTCTGTTGTTTATGGTGTTGGCGCTGGTGTTGGTTGGGCGCTTGCAATTACATTACTTGCAGGTATCCGTGAGAAACTGAAATATTCAGACGTGCCAGACGGCTTACGTGGTTTAGGTATTACCTTCATCACTGTTGGTTTAATGGGACTTGGCTTTATGTCATTCTCTGGTATTTCACTGTAAAGGGTAGCGAGGATAAATCATGGATTATCAGATTTTCTTAGGCGTTGGTGTTTTCATCGCTATCGTTGTACTACTAGTTTTAGTGATCATTGGTGCTAAATCTCAGTTAGTTGCAAGCGGTGACATCATCATCGGTATTAATGGCGATAAAGACAAAGCCATTACTACATCAGCAGGTAATAAGCTTTTAAGTGCATTATCTGAGTCAGGTATTTTTGTATCATCTGCTTGTGGTGGCGGTGGCTCTTGTGGTCAGTGTCGTGTTCACATTAAAGAAGGTGGCGGCGATATCCTGCCAACTGAACTTGATCACATATCTAAAGGTGAAGCCCGTGAAGGCTGTCGTTTAGCGTGTCAGGTAAATGTTAAAAACGACATGGAAATTGAACTTGAAGAGTCAATTTTCGGTGTTAAAAAATGGGATTGTGAAGTTATCTCTAACGATAACAAAGCAACGTTCATTAAAGAACTTAAACTGCAAATCCCTGGTGATGAGTCAGTGCCTTTCCGTGCGGGTGGTTACATCCAAATCGAAGCGCCACCTCATCATGTTAAATATGCAGATTTTGATGTTCCTGAAGAATATCGTGGCGACTGGAACCATTTTGGTTTCTTCGATCTGGAGTCAAAGGTAGACGAAGAAACTATTCGTGCATACTCAATGGCTAACTACCCAGAAGAAGAAGGCATCATTATGCTTAACGTGCGTATTGCTGCTCCGCCTCCGAGAAACCTAAGCTTGCCATGTGGTAAAATGTCTTCGTACATTTGGTCACTTAAAAAAGGCGACAAGGTAACTATTTCAGGTCCATTTGGTGAGTTCTTTGCTAAAGATACAGATGCAGAAATGATCTTTGTTGGTGGTGGTGCTGGTATGGCGCCAATGCGTTCACATATCTTTGACCAACTTAAACGTTTGCACTCTAAACGTAAGATGAGCTTTTGGTATGGTGCACGTTCTGAACGTGAAATGTTCTACGTAGAAGATTTTGACGGCCTAGCGGCTGAAAATCCTAACTTCGTATGGCATACAGCGCTTTCAGATCCACAACCTGAAGATAACTGGGAAGGCTACACTGGCTTTATCCATAACGTGTTATTTGAGAACTATCTTAAAGATCACGAAGCGCCAGAAGATTGTGAGTACTACATGTGTGGTCCTCCAATGATGAACGCGGCAGTTATCACTATGCTTAAAGATTTAGGTGTTGAAGACGAAAATATCTTATTAGATGATTTCGGTGGCTAACACTAATACCAAAACAGTTTAGTTTTGGTTAAAATACCAGCCTCGTAGCACTTGTGTTACGAGGCTTTTTTTATTCTTTAATTTTTCAATCTATTAAGTAGAGCTGTTATGAATCGAGTAAGTACTTCACAAGGCATAATGGCCTTTTTACTAATTGCGCTGACTTTATTATTGTCTGGGTGTGGTGAAAAGCCAGAGTCAAAAGAGACCTTTTTAGAAGGTAAGACTATGGGAACCACTTATCATATTAAATATTATGATGAGCAAGCCCTGTTATCGGCCTCACAATTACAGCTGCAAATAGACGCTGTTTTAAAAGATGTAAATCAATCTATGTCTACTTACATAGAAGGCTCTGAAATAAATACATTTAACAGATTACCTGCAAATCAAGTGATGCCAATTAGCGACGATTTTAGGGCTGTTATAAGCGAATCAATCCGCTTAGGTGAATCAACTAAAACACTTGATGTAACTATGGGACCTTTAATTGACTTATGGGGCTTTGGTCCTGATAAAAAGCCAACCAATCGCCCAAGCGATGAAGAGCTTACTAAAATGGTTGAAAAAATAGGTATTGATAAGCTTATTTTAAATGAACAGGGTTTAGCTAAAACAGTTAATGGGCTAGAGCTTTCGTTTTCAGCAACGGCTAAAGGCTACGGTATCGACAAAGTAGCGCAGCTATTAGAAAGCCACAGTATTACTAATTATATGGTTGAGATTGGTGGTGAGCTACGTATAGCGGGTGAAAAGCCAAATAACCAGGATTGGAAAATTGCGATAGAACAACCAGATGCACAACCTGGAGAGCGTAAGGTACACCGTGTTTTATCGCCAGGTACAAACGGGATAGCGACATCAGGTGATTACCGTATTTTTTATAAAATGGATGGGGAGATCTATACGCATCTAATTGATCCAGCAACAGGTATGCCTATTAAGCACGACTTAGTGTCGGTAACGGTGCTTAATCCAAGCGCTATGACGGCAGATGGTTTAGCGACTGCTCTTACTGTGATGGGTATGGAGAAAGCGCAGGCATATGCACAGCAGCATGATTTACCGGTGTATTTAATAGGTAAATCAGAAGAGGGTTTAGTTACTTATTCAAGCCCTGCATTTAAACCTTATTTATAGTATGGTGCTGGCTTGTTTATTTCCACGTTATTTGGGTATATAATAGCAGTTGCTCAAAAATGTTTGAGTTTAATTAATTGCTGATCAATAGGGGCTAAGCAATGTCACTTTTTCTTCTTACTTTTGGCTTACTAATTTTGATAGTGTCGGCTATGGCCGTTGGTATGATCGTGCAAAAAAAATCTATGGCAAGTAGCTGTGGTGGTTTAGGTTCGGTTGGTATTGATAAAGCCTGTGATTGCGATGATCCATGTGATAAGCGCAAAAACCGTTTAGCTAAAGAGCAAGCCTGGAAAGAAAATCAAATTATTTAAGTTCTCTTAAATATTAAAAAGCGCTTTACAGCGCTTTTTTTGTGTCTGTAAAACTCTTTAAATCCTTTGTTCTCAAACCAACCCAATCTTAATGTATTAGACAAACGTCTATAGTTTAGTTTTTTTCACCTATTAGGTTTATTTTTCTCGTTTGTCAAATTGGAGCTAACACTCTAAAGTTTAACCATAGACACAGAGCAAGGCTCTAGTCATAAGCTTGAGGCAAAGTTGGCCTCGCTTAAAAGAATCTTTATATTGTGTGTGAAGATGTTGTCAGTGTGAAAGGCAACTCAAATTCGGTGGTGACTGTATTTGAGTTGTTTTTATTTCCTTACAATGCCACGCAGTGTAAACAAAAAATCTTTATATTGTGTGTGAAGATGTTGTCAGTGTGAAAGGCAACTCAAATTCGGTGGTGACTGTATTTGAGTTGTTTTTATTTCCCTACAATGCCACGTAATGTAAACCAAAAATCTTTATATTGTGTGTGAAGATGTTGTCAGTGTGAAAGGCAACTCAAGTTCGGTGGTGACTGCATTTGAGTTGTTTTTATTTCCCTACAATGCCACGCAGTGTAAACCAAGAATCTTTATATTGTGTGTGAAGATGTTGTCAGTGTGAAAAGCGGCTCAATTTCGGTGGTGACTGAATTTGAGCTGTTTTTATTTGTGCGGCACAATTATTACTCCCTCCTAAAAGCCTACAATTCTATTAAATATACCTCTTTAAATTGTTTTTTATTTTAAACAACCCTATGTTTTTTATCGTGTTATTTTTTATTAACAAAATAGCTTCGAAAGCTTAACTCAAATTAATTGATTTTTAGTTGAACAGAAAATTCTCTTTGTTATACTCACGTTCGAACTTTCAGTAAGTTTTGAAAGTTTGATTGATACGGATCAATTTTCACTAGGCAAATATGTGCTAGCCGGATTTGATTGTATTTAGCACCTGGTTTTAGGGCTTTCAGCAGCAATGTTTTTTAAGTTTTTCCATTGCAAACTGTATTACTCTAATTTTGTTATAGTCATTTAAGTAGGTTAATGTCTTTGAACACACTTTCTTTACATCATACCAATACTGATCTCGCCCCAAGCGAGCCAGTTACGTGTGAACGCTTGAATAAAGCAGGTAAGGGCGTGTGTGTAGCTATAACTTTATTAGTGTTTAATACGGTCATGTTGTTAAGTGGTGCACTAGAGGATGCCTTCAAGCTTGAGGCGCTATTAAGTGATGGGTTTATTGTAGAGCCACTGTTACTTACTATTGCCGGATTTTTAGCTCATCCAATCATTTCAAGTCAGTTACTTATTGGCCTTTGTTGGTTATTGTTCCATATTTTTCCAGCGCGTCGTGCTGGAATTATCCTCCGTAAAGCAGCCTTTGCTTTTAGCGAGGCTAAAGTTCTTCAGCCAGTGCATGTTGCACATGGTTGTCGTGCTCCACCTAGCTTTACAGGTTGTCTGTAAGGCTGCATCTTGTTGCTGGTTTTAATTATTTGTTCTTGCTGTAAATAATTAAGGTTAGCTAAAACAAAGTAGCTCTGTGTTTTTTAAGCACACTTCAGCCAACCACCACTCACCCAAGTTAACTTTTATTACGTTATATAAATGCGTTTAGAAAGCTGGGTTTGTTGCTAGGTCATTAATGGCATGAGCTTTAGGTTTTGAATAGCCCCCTTATTTTTATAATTTAATTCTAGTTAACTTGGGTTTTTATTGAAAAATCGTTGCTTTGGTTTTTATGCAAAGCAGCAAACTGAAACTCTAGGTTTGTAGGATACTCCCTTGTTAATTCGTAACCTTTGTAATATTGCTTTAGCTAGTACCGTGCTGGCGTTGTCAGGCTGTAAAGGCGGGATACTCGATCCAAAAGGGCAGATAGGCATAGATGAGAAAAATTTAATTATCATCGCAACCGTGCTTATGTTGCTTGTAGTCGTTCCCGTTATTGTGATGACTTTGTATTTCGCATGGAAATATAGAGACACGCAAACTCATGAAATTTACGCTCCAAAATGGGCTCATTCAAATAAAATTGAAGCCGCAGTTTGGGCTGTTCCTATTGTTATTGTGATTATTTTAGGTGTTATTACCTGGGTGTCTACCCAAGAGCTAGACCCTTACAAACCCATTGAAGGTAAAGGTAAGCATCTTACTGTTGAAGTGGTGTCATTAAATTGGAAGTGGCTATTTATTTATCCTGAGCAAGGTATTGCTACGGTTAATGAATTAGTGTTTCCGGCAAATGTACCTGTTGAATATAAAATCACGTCAGAGAGCACAATGAATTCATTTTTTATTCCGCAATTAGGTAGTCAAATATACTCAATGGCTGGGATGGAAACCAAGCTTCACTTAATTGCAAATGAGCCAGGTACGTTTAAAGGTTTCTCAGCAAATTACAGTGGTGCAGGTTTTACTGGTATGAAGTTTAATGCCATTGCTACCCCTACTCAAGCTGGTTTTGATAAGTGGGTGAGTGATGTAAAAGCGAATTCAAGCGCTAATAATCTGACTCATGCAAATTATGTTGAGCTTGCAAAAGCGAGCGAAAATAATCCTGTTGCTTATTACGGTAAAGTTGAAGACAGCTTATTTCATACCATTATCATGAAATATATGCAGGCGCATGGCGATATGAATAAAAAGCACAATGCGATGAGCGAACATGGCGAGATGGGTATGCAACATCACGCAATGGACAAACATTCAGCGAAACCATCACACAGCCAGGACGAGGAATAATAATGTCGTTTTTAGGTAAACTTTCACTCGATGCAATACCGTTTCACGAGCCGATTCTTGTGTTTACGATGGCAGCTATTTTAATAGCTGCAATTGTTATTACTGCGCTAATTACAAAGCATAAAAAATGGGGCGTGCTTTGGCGCGACTGGATCACATCTGTGGATCATAAGCGCTTAGGCGTAATGTATATTATTTTAGCTTTAGTAATGCTGTTTCGTGGGTTTTCTGATGCAATAATGATGCGTACTCAGTTAGCACTTGCTACTAGTGGCGCGCCCGGTTATTTACCACCAGAGCACTACGACCAAATATTTACAGCTCACGGCGTAATTATGATCATATTTATGGCGATGCCATTTATGATTGGTTTAATGAACATTGTACTACCACTGCAAATTGGTGCTCGCGATGTTGCCTTTCCATTTTTAAACAATTTAAGTTTTTGGTTAACTACCGGTGGTGCTATTTTAATTAATATGTCGCTGGTTTTTGGTGAGTTTGCTAAAACAGGTTGGGTGGCGTATCCGCCACTTTCGGAGCTGACCTTTAGCCCTGGGGTGGGGGTCGACTATTATATTTGGGCTTTGCAAATATCCGGTCTTGGAACACTCTTAACTGCAGTAAACTTTTTAGCGACCGTTATCAAAATGCGTGCACCAGGCATGACCTTAATGAAAATGCCAATTTTCACATGGACATGTACGTGGGCAAACATCTTAATTGCAGCATCATTCCCAATTTTAACCGCAATGCTTACTATGTTAACGCTTGACCGTTATCTCGATTTCCATTTCTTTACCAATGAATTGGGCGGTAACGCCATGATGTACATCAACCTGTTTTGGGCATGGGGTCATCCTGAGGTATATATTTTAGTATTACCGGCGTTTGGTGTTTTTTCTGAGATTATTTCGACATTTGCAGGTAAGCGTTTATTTGGTTATAAATCGATGGTTTACGCCAGCGGTGCAATCTCTATTTTAGGGTTTATTGTTTGGTTACATCACTTCTTTACAATGGGCTCAAGTGCTAACGTTAACGCGTTCTTTGGGGTAATGACCATGGTTATTGCCGTACCAACAGGCGTTAAGTTGTTTAACTGGCTATTTACTATTTACCGAGGTCGTTTACGTATAACCGTTCCGGTACTTTGGACACTTGGTTTTATGGTTACCTTTACCGTAGGCGGCATGACTGGCGTATTACTTGCTATTCCTGGTGCCGATTACGTACTGCATAATAGCTTATTCTTAATTGCACATTTTCATAATACAATTATCGGTGGTGCTGTATTTGGCTACCTAGCAGGTTTTGTATTTTGGTTCCCTAAAGCGATGGGCTTCAAGCTTAACGAAAAATGGGGCAAGGCATCATTTTGGTGTTGGATTATCGGTTTCTTCGTTGCATTTATGCCGTTGTATGTACTTGGTTTCTTAGGTATGACACGTCGTTTAAACCACACTAATAATCCTGATTGGAACATTTGGCTATACATTGCTGCAGGCGGTGCTGTCATTATTATGTTTGGTATTATTAGCCAAGCAGTTCAATTATATGTGAGCTTTAGAGACCGTGAAGCGCTTGACGATACAACAGGCGATCCGTGGAACGGACACACACTTGAGTGGGCAACAAGCTCACCTCCACAAGTGTATAACTTTGCTACCATTCCGCACATTGATGATATTGATGCATGGACCGACATGAAAGAAAAAGGTCAAGCTTACCAAGATAAGGCAAGCTACAGCCCTATTCATATGCCTAAAAATACATCAGCAGGCGTGCTAATGGCAGCAAGTTTAACCGCATTTTGTTTTGCGATGATCTGGCATATTTGGTGGTTAGCAGCTGTTGGTTTTATTGGCGCAATTGCTTTATTTATCAAACGTTGTTACGCCAGCGATGTTGATTACTATATACAACCTGATGAAATTGCACGAATTGAAGCAGCATACAATTCAAGTGGGAATAAGGAGCTAAAAGCGTGAGTACACTTTCTGCAAATTTAGAATCTGCAAATTTAGAGTCTGTATCTCACGATGATCATGCGCACGAGCATGATCATCACGATACATCGGGCGATACCGTATTCGGTTTTTGGTTATACCTAATGACCGATTGCTTATTATTTGCCTCATTTTTTGCAACCTACGCCGTGTTATTTATGAACACAGCCGGTGGTGTATCGGGTAAAGATATTTTTGAACTCGACTTTGTAGCAGTAGAAACAGCTGCACTACTTATTAGTAGTATTACCTTTGGTTTTGCCATGATTGCCGCTCAAGGGCAAAAAAAGGCGCTCACACTTACTTGGTTATTTATTACGTTTTGTTTAGGTGCTGTGTTTATTGGTATGGAAATATACGAATTTCATCACCTAATAGTGAACGGGCATGGTCCGCAACATAGTGCTTTTTTAACATCGTTTTTCTCATTAGTTGGCTTACATGGTTTACATGTAACAGCCGGTTTAATTTGGATGACCATAATGATGATAGAAGTTGCTAAACGCGGTCTAGGTAAAGCAACCGTAACGCGTTTAAGTTGCTTAAGCCTATTTTGGCACTTCTTAGACATTGTTTGGATTTGTGTATTTACCGTTGTTTATTTAATGGGAGCAATGTAATGAGCCACAGCGAAACGCATGCGTTAAAGCAAACGCACAGTGATCATCATGATGAATCTCATGGCAGTGTTAAAACTTACTTAATTGGCTTTGTGTTATCAGTAATTTTGACAGCCATTCCATTTTGGATGGTAATGGAAGGCGACTTCACAAAGGCAACAACGCTTTGGAGCATTGTTACTTTAGCAATCGTACAAATTTGGGTGCATTTAAAGTACTTTTTACACCTTAATTTTACGACCGAAGATGGCCGTGCAAGTACTTTCTCATTCCTATTCAGTGCTCTGATCATCGTAATGGTGGTTGGGTTATCTGTTTGGATCATTTATGAATCTAACGCAATGATGATGTACTAGGAGTTGAAGATGTTTCGTCGTTATTTATCAGTGACAAAGCCGGGTATTATTATGGGCAATTTGATCAGCGTAGCGGGCGGGTTTTTACTTGCCTCGCGCGGTGATATAAACCCATGGTTAATGATTGCTACATTAATTGGTTTGTCGCTAGTGGTTGCATCAGGTTGTGCTATCAATAATGTTATAGATAGAGACATAGATGTAGCCATGGCGCGTACTCGTACGCGAGTAACAGTAACAGGCGAAATGTCGGCCTTTGCTGCACTTAGTCACGGTATTTTATTGGGTGTTGTGGGCTTTGGTTTACTTATCGCCTATACCACTCAAGCCGCGGTATTTTTTGCAGCCTTTGGCTACGTAATTTATGTAGGGGTTTATAGCCTCTACATGAAGCGTAACTCAGTATATGGCACTTTTGTAGGTAGCCTTTCGGGCGCAGTACCACCAGTAGTCGGTTATTGCGCCGTAACAGGCCAGTTCGATATGGGCGCGTTAATACTGCTGGTTATGTTTAGCTTGTGGCAAATGCCGCACTCTTATGCCATCGCTATTTTTCGCTTTAAAGATTACCAAGCTGCAGGTATTCCAGTATTACCTGTAGCGCAAGGTATCGACAAAGCAAAACGCCACATTGTGCTTTATATTGCTGTATACGCGTTAGTTGTGATGTTACTGCCAATTACTGGCTACACAGGTGCTGCTTTTATGGCTGTTGCTTGTATTACCAGCTTTTGGTGGTTGCTAATGGCACTAAGAGGGTATCGTCGAAATATTGATGTAACCAGTTGGGCACGTAAAGTGTTCGCGTTTTCTATCATTAATATTACAGCGTTAAGTATTGCTATGGCTGTTGACTATCATAGCGTTGCTCCACAGCTATTAACACTTACCTAATTTAAAAACTTTAACATTCCAAAGTTAATCCAAAGGCTCGAAAGAGCCTTTTTTTATGCCTGAATATTGAAATTATTTAGCATTCGTATACTCGCTATTTTACTTTTTAAAATCATCAGCATTGTAATAAAGTGGTTTAAGGGTGCCGCAATTAATAAATTTATAAGTAAGCTCATTTTCAGCTGGGACACGTTTTGAGGTACGAAGCTTTTGCATACATGCATTAACTAAATCGACAAAAATAAGATGGTTATAGCTCGGCGCTTTTTGAATTTTATGAATATAAATACGCTCAGTACCGCTTAGTGTAATCATGTCGTAGTCTTGCCATTGCGATGATTCACTTAATTTTTTTAGTTCTCTGGCATACAGCTGCTTACTCAAGACCAACTCTTTTTTTGAATAAATTAAACTGCCACCTTGTTGATAATCACCCTCGTAAATATCGGCAATAATTGTAATTTCTTCACCACGCATTAAATGCTGAATATTAAACGCTTGTGGCTTTACGGTGATTAACTCGGCATTTCTAACAAAGCCTAAAAATGGAACATCGGGGTTTCCTATTTTATAAACAACTTGCACATCATTGGGTAAATTATAGGTGGGTAAATTCATTGCAATAATAGACGAGCCTTGATTAACCAAAGCCATAGGGTGCTCAGCATTGTAAGCGGGGTCTACCGGTGGAAGTTCTGCTTTTTCTTCTTCAGCTGCGGCAAAGCCACTTAAAGTAATTAGTAATAAAGTAAGTAGTAAGCGCATTATAATCTCAATTAATTTATGAGCTTAAATTGTAGTATAAAGTTTATATTACTTATATTTTTAAACTAAATTTAGACCTATATTATTGTTCAGATATGGAGTGCAACAATGTTCGTGCCTTTAAATGTAGGTTTGCGTCCTCTGGGTTTGACGTATTAGTCAGCCAAATTACATTACCTTCTTTATTTACAAACAATGTAGTAGGTGTGCCTCGTATACCTAATTGCTGTGCTGTTGCATCGGCTTTTACGGCTGTTTTAAAAGTATAACCTCTATCGCTAAGCGCTTTAGCGGGAGTAGCATCGTCATCCTCTTTAAAGCTCACGGCAATAACTTTTAAGCCCATATCATCAATTTTTTGAAGTGCTGGCTGAAGCTTTTTACAGTACGGACACCACGTTGCCCAAAAGTGTAAAACGTAAGGTTGACCTAATAAATCTTGAGTATTGAGTGCAGATCCATCGGCCATTTGTAAATTTAATGTAGGTAATTTAGGGTATGTTGCTTCTGAATTTTTATCTTGTGCGTAAGCTGTAAAACTTAATAAAATGAGTGTAATGGCAATAAAGAATTGTTTCATAATATGTTCGTTCTTATTTTACATATTAAATAAGAACGAGAATTTAACAATTTTATTTCAAACTAAAAGCGAGCGGCTTGCTCAACAACAATAGCATGGCGTTTAGCGAGGCGAAGATGGTCTTTATCGTAGCCACCACCTATTACTGTAGCAACGGGTGTATTGTGTTCAAGGCAGCGTTTTAGCACTAAATGGTCGCGCTTAACTATGCCATCCCAGCTTATATCTAATTTACCCAAGCCATCGCCTTGCCAAATATCAACGCCAGCATCGTAAAGTACCAAGCTTGGGTTTAGCTCTTTAAGTAAATAACTCAAGGTGTCGTCAACTACGGCAAGGTATTCGTCGTCTTTCATATTATCGGCTAAGCCAATATCTAAATCGCTAGCGGATTTTCTGAAAGGGAAGTTTTTTTCACAATGGATAGAGCAAGTATAAGCGTATGCTTGATGCTGTAACATTGCGGCTGTGCCATCACCTTGGTGCACGTCTAAATCAAAAATAAGTACGTTAGTTACTTCACCCGATTCAATTAAAGTTTGCGTGGTAAAGGCTAAATCGTTAACCATGCAGTAGCCTGAGCCAAAATCGGTATGCGCATGGTGTGTACCACCGGCTAAGTGGCAGGCTATACCATGTTTAAGTGCTAAACGAGCTGTTTGCAAAGTACCTTGAGGTGCTGTAAAGGTACGTGCCATAAGCTCTTTTGACCAAGGTAGGCCAATGCGACGCATTGCTTTTTCATCTAAGCGGTTATTCCACAAATCATGTATGTAATTTTCGCAGTGTATTAGCTCCAGTGGCTCTGGCGTGCCTAATATTGGCTCAACCAGGTTATCGCCAATCAAACCAAGCTTTGCTACATGCTGATATAAATGTGCAAACTTACTCATTGCAAAACGATGCTTTGGATCGAAATTAAACGAGTAGTTAGGGTGATACACCAAAGGTAAATGTGGATTTAAAGTCATGTTTGCACAAGTTAAAAAGTTTGCACTATGGTAATCAACTAATCCAAATGAGTCTATTCTTGTGTGTCGTGAATCAACATAGCGAGTTCGCGATGTAATAGTTCGTCATCAGCTAAGTTTAGCTCTATTAAACGCTTTAAATAAGTAATGCTGTCTATATCAATATGGTGGCACTTTAAACCAATATGATCCGCTTCTATATGGCACACCACAACCTCCATTTTTATTTCTATTTCGCTTTGAGGCAGCGAAAAACGCAGAACAGCTTGGCTATTTTGGTTGCCAATAAAAGCATCACATTTAGTGATTAATGCGCCATGCAAAGATACATCAAGTAATTTACATGGGTATTGGTGATCATTAAAAATCACTTGTGCATCGGTTGAAAATAAAACACGAGAAAACTGACGACGATTTTGCATAACCTAATTTAGCCTTACTATTTTTATAATAAATTAAGCATAGCGGGTAATTCTCTACATGCTAGCAGGATATGCTCCTGTAATGCTGGTGGCATAAAAAAGCCCCGCATAAATGCAGGGCTTAGTTTTACTGTAATAAATTAGCTACAGTAAATATTAACCAATTTTTTTGTACTTAATACGTTTAGGTTCAGTTGCTGCTGCACCTAGTGTCTTTTTAAGCCACTCTTCGTATTCAGTATAGTTACCATCAAAGAAGTTAATTTGACCTTCGTCGCGGTAATCTAAAATGTGCGTAGCAATACGGTCAAGGAACCAACGGTCATGCGAGATACACATTACGCAACCAGGGAACTCTAAAATAGCGTTCTCTAGCGCACGTAATGTTTCAACGTCCAAGTCATTGGTTGGCTCATCGAGTAGTAACACATTGCCGCCAGCTTTTAATAACTTAGCAAGGTGTAAACGGTTACGCTCACCACCTGATAGGTCTTTAACAAACTTTTGCTGATCGTTACCTTTAAAGTTAAAGCGACTTACATACGCACGACTTTGGAACTCAAAGTTACCAATTTTTAGTACGTCTTGGCCGTCTGATATTTCTTGGAAAACAGTTTTGCTTTCGTCCATACCGTCGCGGAACTGATCAACAGTAGCAAGGTGTACGCTTTCGCCAACGGTAATGCTACCGCTGTCTTGCTTTTGCTCACCACTGATCATTTTAAACAGCGTTGATTTACCCGCGCCATTGGCACCAATAATGCCCACAATGGCACCTTTTGGCATGCTAAAGCTTAAATCGTCAATTAAAACGCGATCGCCAAAACTCTTACGAAGATTCGTTACTTCAAGCACTTGATCGCCTAAGCGCGGGCCAGGTGGAATAAACATCTCGTTAGTTTCGTTACGTTTTTGGTAATCAGACTGCTGCATTTCAGTAAACTGAGCCATACGTGCTTTTGACTTAGCTTGGCGACCTTTAGGGTTTGAACGAACCCATTCAAGTTCTTGCGCAATTGATTTTTGACGTGCTTTTTCAGATTTTTGTTCTTGCTGTAAGCGCGCATCTTTTTGTTCAAGCCAAGAAGAGTAGTTACCTTCCCATGGAATACCTTCACCACGGTCAAGCTCTAATATCCAACCAGCTACATTATCAAGGAAGTAACGGTCATGCGTAACCGCCACAACAGTGCCTTCGTAATCGTGTAAAAAGCGCTCTAACCATGCAACCGACTCAGCATCCAAGTGGTTAGTAGGTTCATCGAGAATAAGCATGTCTGGTTTTTCAAGCAGTAATCGACATATAGCAACACGACGACGCTCACCACCTGAAAGGTGCTCAATTTTAGCATCCCATTCTGGCAGGCGAAGTGCATCAGCAGCACGCTCTAAAACGTTATCAATGTTGTGACCATCGTGCGCCTGAATAACAGCTTCAAGCTCGCCTTGCTCTTTTGCAAGTGCGTCAAAGTCAGCGTCTTCCATGGCGTATTCGTTATACACTTCGTCAAGACGTTTAAGTGCGTGTTTAACTTCGCCAACAGCTTCTTCAACAATTTCACGAACTGTTTTGCTTTCGTCTAAAACAGGCTCTTGCGGTAAATAACCAATTTTTGTACCAGGCTGAGGATGTGCATCACCTTCAAAATCTTGGTCAACACCGGCCATAATACGTAGTAACGTAGATTTACCAGAACCGTTTAAACCAAGCACACCAATTTTAGCGCCAGGAAAAAAATGTAACGAAATATCTTTTAAGATAGTGCGCTTAGGTGGCACAACCTTAGATACTCGACTCATCGAGAATATAAATTTATCAGGTAAAACCATGGAGGAAAGCCTTCAAATAATAATAAAAATTTCAATGTTGTATTGTAGTGGCTGACAGGTGAAACAGTCAACGAATGGCGGGTTTTAAAGCACTAAAGCATGCTTGTAAGTAAAGTATAAAATCATGAATAAATTTCATTTAGACATCTATACATCTAGAGGTTGATATTTTTTACTTTCAGTTCATAATTAAGCTTCGGTTTTTATGAGCAGGAGTAAAGTATGCCAATTACAGTAAAAGACGAGTTGCCGGCAATTGCACGTTTACGTCAAGAAAACGTATTTGTAATGCCTAAAACACGTGCAAAAACGCAAGAAATACGCCCAATGCGTTTGGCTATTTTAAACTTAATGCCTAATAAAGTAGAAACCGAAGTTCAGTTTATCCGCTTGCTTGCCAACTCGCCTTTGCAAGTAAACGTAGAGCTGCTGCGCCTCGACACTCACCGCAGTAGTAGCAACTCAGAAGAGCACCTTGATACCTTTTATCGTTATTTTTCTGAGGTTAAAGACAACAATTACGACGCATTAATAGTAACTGGCGCGCCACTTGCGCATTTAGAATACGACGATGTAGCGTATTGGGATGAGCTAAAGGTCATTATTGATTGGGCTGAGCAACACGTTACCTCTACGTTATTTTCGTGCTGGGCAGCACATGCAGCGCTATACCATCGTTACAATTTAAAGCGCGATTTAAAAGACGACAAACTGTGTGGCGTATTTACTCACCAATGTTACTTTGATCACGGCGCACTGACTCGCGGATTCGACGACACCTTTTTAGTACCGCACTCACGCTACGGCCACATTGATATAAATAAAATAAATGCTTGTGATGAGCTAGTTGTACTAGCTGGTTCTGAGCGAGTAGGGGCTTACTTACTTAAAAATAAATCAGGTAGCCAAGTGTTTATAACCGGCCATCCTGAGTACGACGCCGACTCGCTAAAAGCAGAATACGAGCGCGATTGTAAAAAAAGCCCTAATGCACCAAAACCCGAAAATTACTTTCCGGATGACGATGCAACCAAACAACCTTCAAAAACGTGGCAAAGCCATGCTTTTTTACTTTTTTCGAACTGGTTAAATTACTACGTGTACCAAACCACACCGTATGATATTAATTTAGTTAGCCAAGACGTGAGGACTAACAACTATGCCGAATAACGCTCCTACAAATAATAAGCAAGCCGAAATAAGCGCCGCATTAAAAGAACGCATTTTAATTTTAGATGGCGCTATGGGCACCATGATCCAAGATCATAAGCTAGAAGAAGAAGACTATCGCGGAGAGCGTTTTAAAGACTGGCATGTATTAATTAAAGGCAATAACGATTTATTAAGCCTAACCAAGCCCGATTTAATCACTGATATTCATCGTGGTTTTTTATCAGCGGGCGCCGATATTATCGAAACCAACACGTTTAACTCGACCACTATTTCGATGGAAGATTACGACATGGCAAGCTTAAGTCGTGAAATAAACCTAGAGTCGGCTAAATTAGCACGCGCAATTTGCGATGAATTTACGGCTAAAACGCCAGAAAAACCACGCTATGTAGCCGGTGTTTTAGGGCCGACATCTAAAACGTGTTCAATTTCGCCAGACGTAAACGATCCGGGTTACCGAAATGTCACTTTTGATAAACTCGTTACTGCGTATGTTGAGTCTACCCTTGCATTAATGGAAGGCGGCGCCGATTTAATACTAATCGAAACTATATTCGACACCCTTAATGCAAAAGCCGCATCGTTTGCAGTAGAAGAAGCCTTTGAACAAGCAGGGCGTACATTACCCGTTATGATTTCAGGCACTATTACCGATGCCTCTGGGCGTACGCTTTCGGGGCAAACAACCGAAGCATTTTATAACTCTATTCGCCACATTAAGCCTATATCAATCGGCCTAAATTGCGCGCTTGGCCCCGATTTATTGCGCCAATATGTGCAAGAGCTATCGCGTGTATGCGAAACATTTACCTCAGTACATCCTAATGCGGGCTTGCCTAATGAGTTTGGCGAATACGACTTAGAAGCGCCTGAAATGGCAGCCGAAATTATCGATTGGGGTAAATCGGGCTTTATTAATATAGTAGGCGGGTGCTGCGGTACAACGCCTGCGCATATTCGCGCGTTTGCAAAAGGGCTTGAAGGCGTTAAACCTCGGCCTTTACCTGAGCTTGAAGTACGTATGCGTTTATCAGGCCTTGAAGCCTGTAACTTAAACTAAGGAGCCAACATGACACAGCAAATAGCAGTATTTACTAATGTCGGCGAACGTACCAACGTAACTGGTTCGGCCATGTTTAAACGCCTAATCATGGAAGAAGACTTTGAAGCCGCGCTAACTGTTGCCCGCGAACAAGTAGAAAATGGCGCACAGGTTATTGATATAAACATGGACGAAGCCATGTTGGACTCAAAAGCCGCTATGGTTAAGTTTTTAAACTTAATAGCCTCAGAGCCTGATATTTCTCGCGTACCAATTATGGTCGACTCCTCAAAATGGGAAGTAATAGAAGCAGGTTTAAAGTGTATTCAAGGCAAGGCAATTGTTAACTCAATATCACTAAAAGAAGGTGAAGAGCCGTTTATTCGCCAAGCTAAAATAATAAAACGCTTTGGTGCAGCCGCTGTTGTAATGGCGTTTGATACCGACGGGCAAGCCGACACGGCAGACCGTAAGTTCGCAATATGTGCGCGCAGTTATAAAATATTGGTAGAAGACATTGGCTTTGCGCCAGAAGATATTATTTTCGACCCAAATATATTTGCCGTAGCCACCGGTATAGAAGAGCACGACAACTACGCCGTAGAATTTATTGAAGGCACGCGCCGTATTAAGCAAAATTTACCGCACTGTAAAGTGTCGGGCGGGGTGTCAAATGTATCGTTTTCGTTTAGGGGTAATAACCCAGTACGTGAGGCTATTCACTCGGTGTTTTTATATCACGCTATTCAAGCTGGTATGGATATGGGTATTGTAAATGCAGGGCAACTAGCCGTTTACGACGACATACCAGAAGAGTTACGCAAAGCCGTTACAGACGTAATACTTAACACCGACTCAGGCGCAGGCGAGCGTTTAGTAGAGCTTGCACCAAAATACTCGGGTATGGCGCAAGCCGAGCGAGTAGAAGATTTAGAGTGGCGCACATGGCCTGTTGCAAAACGCCTTGAGCACGCGCTTGTTAAAGGTATTACTACCTTTATAGATGAAGATACCGAAGAATGCCGCGCCGCAGCAGCTAAACCTATTCACGTAATTGAAGGGCCGTTAATGGACGGCATGAACGTAGTAGGCGACTTATTTGGCGCAGGAAAAATGTTTTTACCACAAGTTGTTAAATCGGCGCGCGTAATGAAGCGAGCCGTAGCCTACCTAGACCCCTACATTGAGCTTGAAAAAGAAGAAGGCTCAACTAACGGTAAAATAGTGATGGCGACCGTAAAAGGTGACGTACACGACATAGGTAAAAATATTGTGGGTGTTGTACTGCAATGTAATAACTATGAAGTAATCGATTTAGGTGTAATGGTACCTGCCGATAAAATACTGCAAACCGCCATCGATGAAAAAGCCGATATTATTGGGTTGTCGGGCTTAATTACCCCATCGCTTGACGAAATGGTGCACGTAGCAAAAGAAATGAAACGCCGTGGCTTTGAGCTCCCATTAATGATTGGTGGCGCTACTACTTCTAAAGCGCATACTGCCGTTAAAATTGAGCCACAGTACGACAAGGGCGTAGTGTACGTAAGTAACGCCAGCCGTGCAGTAGGTGTGGTATCAAGCTTGTTATCTAAAGAGCTAAAACCTGCCTTTTTAGAAAAAACAAAAGCCGAGTATGTAAAAGTACGCGAGCAACAAGCGCGTAAAAAACCACGTTCTAAGCCTGTTACAATCCAGCGCGCACGCGATAACGCAGCACAACTCGATTGGGATAACTACACGCCACCAGTGCCTAAAAAGCTTGGCGTGATCGAGTTTAAAAACGTATCAATCGCTACTTTGCGTAAATACATAGATTGGACGCCATACTTTATGACGTGGTCAATCGCCGGTAAATACCCGCGCATAATGACCGATGAAGTCGTAGGCGAGCAAGCGCAAAGCTTATTTAAAGACGCTAACGACATGTTAGACGACCTTGAAAAAGCCGGCAGTTTGCAACCACTTGGCGTAATAGGTTTATTCCCTGCTAACCGCGTTGGGGACGACATAGAAATATACACCGACGAAACACGCAAAACGCTGTTAACTACTTCATGCCATTTACGTCAGCAAACCGAAAAAACCGACTTTGCTAACTACTGCCTAGCCGACTACATAGCACCCAAAGGCACACCAGACTATTTTGGCGCGTTTGCAGTAACAGGCGGTTTAGAAGAGGACGACTTAGCAAATGCGTTTGACGCACAGCAAGACGACTACAACAAAATAATGATTAAAGCGGTTGCCGACAGACTCGCAGAAGCGTTTGCAGAATACCTACACGAAAAAGTACGTAAAGAGTATTGGGGTTTTGCACCAGACGAAAACCTAGCAAACGATGAGCTAATACGCGAAAACTACCAAGGTATTCGCCCAGCGCCAGGTTACCCTGCGTGCCCAGAGCACACCGAGAAAAAGAAAATTTGGCAGTTGCTCGACACCGAAAAACGCATTGGCATGCAGTTAACCAGCTCATACGCCATGTGGCCAGGTGCTGCTGTTTCAGGTTGGTACTTTTCACACCCAGAAGCTAAGTACTACGCAGTAGCAGCGGTACAACGCGATCAAGTAGAAGACTACGCTAAACGAACTAATATGACGCTCGCAGAGGCAGAAAGATGGCTATCGCCTAACTTGGGGTATGATCCGGAGTAAATAGAACAGCTGTCCGTTAAAACAAAAGCGAGCTTAATTAAGCTCGTTTTTTTGTTTTTTCAGACTTTATTCAAAGTATTGTAAAACAGTGGGTAACTTATTGTTACAATCTAATGTGTGTAATAAATGACCGTTGATTTATCTAATATTATTTTTCGGGGGGGATTAGCATATGAAACTTTATAAGTACTTATCAGAAGAAAGATTAGATGTTTTAACTAACGGAAAAATTAGGTTTTCTTACCCTAGAAGTGTAAATGATCCATTTGAGTCATCTATGATGATAGGGGACTATGAGCTAGATCTAAAAAAACCACATGAGAGGCATGATGAATGTAGAAAAAAAATGACTTTTCTCTCTCTATCGAGAAACAAGGGGAATTTATTAATGTGGTCACATTATGCAGCTTCACATACCGGGTTTTGTATTGAGTTTAATAGAAAAAACAACTTTTTCTCAAAAGCACAGCCAGTTATTTACCGTAGGGAAAGAGGCACTCTAAACGGTTATATGTCGGAAGGAAAACTGTTTAATCTTGATAAAACACTACTTCAAAAACCTATTGATTGGGCCTACGAGGAAGAAGAGCGTATTTTTGCATCAGATTTAGATTTTGAACCTATGATTATTAATAATGATATTTTTGGCGAGAGTATTAATTTAATGGAGTATCCAATAGGATCCATCGATGGAGTGTATTTAGGCTTACGATCTAGTGATAAATTAAAAGAAAGAATATCAGAGAAATTACTAAAAATTTCTGCTGGAAAAATAAAGTTATATAAAGCTGAGACAGATTCAAAATATTACCAATTAAAATTTCAAGAAGTTTTATATGCTTAAGAATAGTTTTAGCCATATAAAACTCAAGCTATTCTGACTACTTATTCATTCCCAATAGCTTTAAATAAAGGATTATAAATGAAATGTCTAAACCACATCCTACTGTGCTTATCCCTACTTTTTACATCAAACACATTCGCTCTTGATCAAAAGTATCAGGAGAGCGTTTTACCTGTTATTACTGCCTTTGCAGATCACGATAAACCTACAATTGCTGCACTTATTAGCTACCCGCTAAAACGACGATATCCCATACCTGACATTAAAAATGAAGCTGAGTTTATTAACCGCTTTGATGAGGTGTTTGACGATGAGTTAGTGACAGTTATTGCCCGTTCAAACATTAATACTGATTGGGAGAAAGTAGGTTGGCGCGGCATTATGCTAAATAACGGCGTGATGTGGGTTGATACCGACGGTAAAATAATTGCTGTAAATACCCAAAATACTAAAGAGCAGGCACTTGCTAAAAGCTTAATCGAACAAGGTAAGCAATCTTTGCACGCAAGTATCAACACTTTTGAAAAACCAGTACTTGATTGGAAAACGGCTAACTACCATATTCGTGTTGATGATTTAGGCGATCATAATTATCGGTATGTAGTGTGGGGTATTAATAAAAAACCAAGCGACAAGCCTGATATGGTTTTACTAAATGGCGATATTACATTTGAGGGTAGCGGCGGGAATCATCACTATACGTTTAAAAATGGACGTTACAGTTATGTGCTACAAGTAACCATTATTGGCTGCGATACATCACCACCGGGTTGGCTTGAAGTTTATAAAGACGATGAGCGGTTGTTAAACGAGCCTGTGGTAAGTGCTAATTAATGTATATTTTTAGTGTATTAAACAATGTGGATCTGTTTTTAACAATTAAGCGTTCTAATAATTAGTATTTTTATAAAATAGATCTAAGTGGTAGGCTAAAAAGTAGTAAGTAATTAAAATAGTTCTCGCGCAACAAGGAACCGTCCTTTAAAAGCGCTTTGCCAAGGAGTTTAGTATGATCACGCTTACCATTAATGGTAATAAACATGAGTTTTCTGGCGATCCGTCAACGCCAGTATTATGGTATCTCCGAGACGAATTGAATTTAACAGGGCCTAAGTTTGGCTGCGGTATGGCTCAGTGCGGTGCATGTACTGTGCATATTGATGGGGTAGCTCAACGCTCGTGTGTATTACCGGTAGCGGCAGCAGCAGGGCGTTCAATTACAACAATTGAAGGGCTAAGTGAGCAGGGCGACCATCCGGTACAACAAGCGTGGGTTGAGCATAAAGTACCGCAATGTGGTTTTTGCCAGTGCGGCCAAATGATGCAAGCAGCGAGCTTATTAGCTGCCAATCCAAACCCAACTGATGATGAAATAGTAAGCAATATGTCGGGCAATATTTGTCGTTGTGGTACTTATCCGCGTATTCATAAAGCGATTAAATCGGCTGCTAAAACTATTGCGGGCGTGCAGTATTTTGACCCAAATGAGCAAGGGGAAGAAGTATGAGCGAAGCAAATAATACATACTTTGATTTAACCCGCCGTAAGTTTTTAAAAACCAGCGCAATAGGTGCGTTGGTACTCGGTACTTATTTTGTAGGCAGTGCGCCAAGAGCATTTGCGGGTGTGTTAGAGCAGCCATCTGAGCTGGCAAAACGCGCAAACTTATTTATTGCACTGCGCCCAGACGGCATGGTTGAAATAACCTGTCACCGCTCTGAAATGGGTCAGCAAATTCGCACTGCAATTGCACAAATAGTTGCCGATGAAATGGAAGCCGCATGGGATAAGGTTATTGTTATTCAGGGTAAGGGCGACCCTAAATACGGCGATCAAAATACCGATGGCTCGCGCAGTATTCGCTACAACATGCAGCGCCTGCGTGAAATGGGCGCAAGTGTGCGTTACATGATGCAGCACGCTGCCGCTAAGTATTGGAAAGTTGATCCTCAAACCTGTACTGCTAATCAACACGTTGTTACACACAGCTCAGATAAATCGCTTACTTATAAAGATTTAATCGACTTAGCGCTTACAATAACGCCACCAGAAGCTGACAAATTAACACTCAAAACACGTAAAGAATGGCGTTATATTAATACGGGTATGGCGCACATAGATTTAGCCGATTTAGTAACAGGTAAAGCTATATTTGCAGCCGATGTACGCGAACCACAAGCGCTGGTGGCTATAATTGAACGCCCGCCGGTAGTAGGCGGTGTTGTTAAGTCGTTTGATGCCAGTGCTACAAAAGCGATAAACGGCGTTATAGATGTTATTGAAATACCTGCACCAAAAGGCGCGCCGCAGTTTCAGCCAAAAGGCGGTATTGCGATTATAGCTAAAAACACATGGGCTGCATGGCAAGGGCGTAAAGCATTAAAAGTAGTGTGGGATGATGGCAAAAATGGCGATTACAATTCAGAAGAATTTAAAAAGTCATTATTACAAACTGTACAAACTCCACAGACAAACATACGTGACAAAGGCGATGCCATGGGTGTATTGGCTAAATCGAGCAATAAACTCGTAGCTGATTACTACGCGCCGCATCTTGCTCAAGCACCCATGGAGCCACCGTGCGCGACAGCTATGTACAACAAAGACAGTGTTGATATATGGGCTGCTACGCAAAATCCACAAGCCGATATGAAAACAGTGGCTGCAATGCTTGGCATGGATGAGAGCAAAATTAACGTTCACGTTACCATGTTAGGAGGCGGCTTTGGGCGTAAGTCAAAACCTGACTTTTCAGCAGAAGCAGCTTACCTGTCAATGAAAGTAGGCAAACCTATTCGTGTTCAATGGACGCGTGAAGACGACATACAACATGGTTTTTATCATGCGGTTTCGGCTCAGCACATTGAAGCATCGCTAGATAAAAATGGCGCTATAGAATCGTATTTACACCGCACCGCGTTTTCACCAATTACCTCTACCTTTTCAGAAGGGGCAACTACGCCAGGGAGCTTTGAACTGCGCTTAGGGTTTACCGATAATCCTATTAATACACCAAACATGAAATTAGAAAACGGTGATGCGCAAGCCAAAGCACGAATTGGTTGGATGCGCTCCGTATCAAATGTTTTTCATGCTTTTGCTATTCAGTCATTCATTGGCGAAGCAGCGCACAAAGCCGGTCGCGACCAAAAAGACTATTTACTAGACACTATAGGTCCGAGTCGCATTGTTGATGTAACTGAGCAAAATGCCACATACGATAATTATGGCGGCGATAAAGCGGTTTATCCGTTAGATATTGGCAGGCTGCGCCATGTTATTGAAAAAGTAGCTGACATGAGTAAGTGGGGGCGAGAGCTTCCTAAAGGGCGAGGTTTAGGTATAGCAGCGCATAGAAGCTTTTTAACTTACGTAGCGACAGTAGTAGAAGTGGAAGTATCGGATGCTGGCGATTTAAAAGTAATTAAATCATGGGTTGCCATTGATGCGGGTACGGTTGTAAACACCGACACAGTTAAAAACCAAACTCAAGGTGGCTCTATTTACGGTATTACCACTGCAATTAGTGACGGTATTACCTTTGATAAAGGCCGCGTGCAGCAAAGTAACTTTCATGATTATCGCGTACCGCGTATGAGCGACTCACCTCTTGAAATTGAAGTTGAAATTGTACAAAGCGATGCACCACCAGCAGGGGTAGGAGAGCCGTCTACACCAGTTTATGCGCCAGCATTATGTAACGCTATTTTTGCAGCATGCGGAAAGCGTATTAGGCAGTTACCGATTGGTAACCAATTAAAAGCGTAGCTAAATAACCTACAGCTTAAACAAAAAAAACCGCCAAAATGGCTAACACCGATCAGTTAAGGTATTTTTGATCGGTTGACCGATCTTTTGGTTGCTTCACAATACCCTTATCATCTTTTGATTATGAGGGTATTTTTATGCTTAGTCATTGGTTACTTGAT
>NZ_JADYXB010000032.1:0-45690 GCF_015864485.1 Pseudoalteromonas sp. SWN166 | reverse complement strand
ATTTTCTTTTTAACTAAGCGCCCTTGTTCATTGCAGCACACCACATGGAAAAATCTTTTTGCTATGTCTAAACCAATTGTTGTAATCTTCATTTTGGTCTTCTCCCTTTGATTATTGTAACTACTTTAATCATGGCACATAGATGCCGTATAGGGAGGAGACCATTACATCAGGTTACTAACAAATTCAAGATACAAAAAAACCAGTAAGCTAAAAAATTACTGGTTTTTGTTATTTATAAAATGTAATTACCAGATTTTTACACGGTCTTCTGGTTTGATATACATTTTGTCGCCTTCTTTTACGTCAAACGCTTCGTAAAATTCAGGCATATTCGACAAGATACCGATTACACGGTAGTGACTTGGTGAATGAGGGTCTGTTAATAAACGATTACGTAACTCTTCATCGCGATAGTTACGACGCCAAATTTGTGACCAACCCATAAAGAAGCGTTGATCGCCTGTGTAACCATCAATCACTGGTGATTTTTTATCACCTAAAGACAGCATATATGCTTTATGCGCAACGGTTAAGCCACCTAAGTCACCAATGTTTTCGCCAAGCGTTAGCTCGCCATTAACACTTGCATCTTCAAAAGGTTTATATTCGTTATACTGTGCAACTAAAGCCGCTGTACGCTCTTCAAATTGCTTAAGGTCAGTCTCACTCCACCAGTTACGTAAGTTACCGTCACCGTCGTATTTAGCGCCTTGGTCGTCAAAACCATGACCAAGCTCATGCCCAATTACTGCGCCAATTGCACCGTAGTTTACTGCATCATCCGCTTCTAAATTAAAGAATGGCGGTTGTAAAATTGCGGCTGGAAATACAATTTCATTGTTTACTGGGTTGTAATACGCATTTACTGTTTGCGGAGTCATGTGCCACTCAGAACGATCAACTGGTTTGCCCAATTTTGCGATCATGTCTGCGTATGCCCATTCGCTATAACGGATGTAATTACCTACTAACTCATCTGAGCTAATCTCTAGCTCAGAGTAGTCTTTCCACGTATCTGGGTAACCAATTTTAGGTGTGAATTTGTCTAGTTTTTCTTTCGCTGCAAGCTTTGTTTCAGGGCTCATCCACTCAAGGTTTTCAATAGCAACACCGTAACCTTTAATTACGTTATCAACCAACTCTTCCATGCGTGCTTTAGCTTCTGGCGGGAAGTTATCTTTAACGTATACCTTACCTAAAATTTCACCAAGTACACTGTTAGATGCATCAACCGCTTGCTTCCAAAGAGGTGCTTGTTCTTCTACGCCACGAAGTGTTGTGCTGTAAAAGTCAAAATTAAGATTAACTAAATCTTCGCTAAGTAGCTCTGCATAACCACTTACAAAATGGAATTTTAAGTAGTTTTTCCACGTTGCTAAATCAGTGTCGTTGTAAATAGTAGCAAGCGCTTCTAAATAGCTAGGTTGGCGTACAATAATGTCACTTGCACTCACACCAGCATCTTTAAAGAATGCAGCTAAATCAAGGTCACCCATCAACTTGCTTGCATCTGCTACTGTCATCTTGTTATAAGACTTAGTTGCATCACGGCTTTGCACGCGGCTCCACTGTGCATCAGCTAGTGTTTTTTCAAATGCAAGTACGCTCTTAGCAGCTTCTGCTGCATTTTTAACGCCTGACTTTGCTAAAACATCAGTAATATATTGCTCGTAAGAAGCTCGAATTTTAGTGAATTTTTCGTCATCTTTTAAGTAATAATCACGATCTGGTAAACCAAGGCCAGACTGAGATAAGTACAGTGCATACTCGCTTGAGTTTTTAGCATCATTATTTACAAACCAACCAAACGGTAAAGTACCGCCTTGTTTTTGAATTTTAGCCATTAAACCCACTAAATCAGCTTTAGATTTAACGCTATCAATTGTATCTAATGACGGTTGTAATGGCGTAATACCTAGCTCATTACGAGCAGCTTGATTCATGTAGCTTTTATAAAATGCACCGATTTTGTACTCATCGCTGCCTTTTGCAGCGGCTTTGTTAGCGGCTGCACTTTCAAGGGCTATTTTCATCGCTTTTTGCGACTCATCATATAACTGCGAGAAAGAACCGTAGTTAGATTTATCACCCGGTATTTCAGTTTTTGCTAGCCACTCACCGTTTACATGGTAGTAAAAATCGTCTTGTGCACGTACTGAACTATCCATATTGGCTAATTCAATACCAAGCTCTAGTGGTTTTTCAGCAGGTGCTGTTACTACTGGAGCGTCGGTTACTTTAGCTTCTTGTTGTTTTTCACCACAACCTACTAAACCAAGTGCAAGCGCAATGCTCGCAGCGGCCATTGTTACTTTATTCATAATGATTCCGTTTGTTAGTTAGAACTTAATACCAACTCCATTAAATTCTTGAATATAGCAGGAATAAAAATAGCACTGCCTACACGCTTTTACTTAATGGAATGGGTATCAAAGAGCTTCAATCAATATAAAGCCTACGCAGTATCATAAACCTCATTAGGCCAACAATAAAATGGAATATGTAACAAAGTATTTTGAATGCGGTGAGCTGCAAAAATAGCCCTACCAATGACAAAATGGTGGGTAGTTAAGGCTAACTTTTATTTTTTCCGTGAAGCGCTAAACGCTCTAGTTTTTCTTTTAAAGAAGGAGGGGCCGAAGATGCTATCGCGTTTAAGTAATCAGCTGTTTGCTCACTCATTTTACGAGAGTTGGTAACTGCAGGACTGCCCGACTTATTCGCAGTACTTAATCGTTGAGTTGCTTGCGGATTTGCTGTGATTTTTATTTGCCCGAGCTCTGCCATTCCGGCAGCTCTAAAATGTGAAAGCATATCCATTTTTAAATAATTAAGCCTAAGCGCGATAGGTGCAGACACCGCCTCTATCATTAGCGTACCGTCTCGGTAATTACTTACTCGGCATTTATCGCCTAACTTAGGACCTAAAAAATCTTTAAGTAGTGTTTGCTGTGTATCAAGTGCTTGGCTTTTGCCTGCATAAGCCGATAAACGATTATTTAACCCCGCCATAATATCGGTTAGCGGTTTTGGTGCATATCTATCTTTTGCCATTTTACACCTCGTAAATTTAAATAAAGCATACTTAAGCCAAGCGCTTTAATGCTTGGCTTAAAAAGTCGCTTTTATATTAAGCGCCGGCTATTTGCATTTGCTCTATTAATACTGAGCCGGTTTGAATACCACCACGGCGCTCTATGTCACCACCAATAGCAGATATGCCTTTAAACATATCTTTTAAATTACCAGCAATGGTAATTTCGCTTACAGGATATTGAATTTCACCATTTTCGACCCAAAAACCAGCAGCGCCACGAGAGTAATCACCCGTTACTGTATTTACACCCTGCCCCATTAGCTCGGTCACTAACAAGCCAGTGCCCATCGTTTTTAATAGCGCTGTTAAATCGTTATGAGTTTGCTCAACTAACCAGTTATGTATACCGCCGGCATGCCCTGTAGGGGTCATATTCATTTTACGCGCAGCATAACTTGCTAATAAATACGTTTGTAGCTCGCCGCCTTGAATAATTTCTCTATCGAATGTTTTAACACCTTCGCTATCAAACGGTGATGATGCCAACCCTTTTAAAATATGTGGGCGCTCGGCAATATTCACACAATTACTAAATACTTGTGTGCCTAAGCTATCAAGTAAAAAACTTGATTTACGATAAAGTGCGCCACCACCAATTGCCGATACTAAGTGCCCAAATAATGAATTTGCAATATCGGCTCTAAAAATAACAGGTACTTTCATTGTGCCTAGCTTTTGACTATTTAATTTAGCGAGCGTTTCAGCTGCGGCTTCAAGCCCAACTGCCGCTGCGTCATTTAAACCCGCTTGGTCGCGCGCAACAGTATAAGCAGAGTCGCGTTGCATCTGCTCGCCATCTTGACCTATTACCATTGTACTAATGCTATGACGAGTACGCGGAAAGCCCGTTATCAAACCATGGCTGTTACCATAAACACGTAGCCCCTGATGCGATGAAAAGCTTGCGCCATCTGAGTTAACAATACGCTCATCAGCATTTAGTGCAGCTTGCTCAGCAGCATGACAAAGCTCAATGCCTTCCTCAGGACTTACATCCCAAGGATGATATAAATCTAAATCTTTAGGATTAAATTCCAGTAATTCTTTATCAGCAACGCCGTTAAATGGATCATCCGATGTAAATTTGGCTATATCAATCGCTTTTTCTACTACCATGCGCAATGTTTTTGGATTTAAATCAGCGGTTGATGCCGAACCTTTATTATTACCAACGTATACACTAATGCCTAAGCCGCCGTCTTGGTTAAACTCAATGGTTTCTACTTCACCCATTCGTGTACTAACCGATAACCCAGACGTGCTAGACATAGCCGCTTCTGCAGCTGTAGCGCCTAATTTTTTAGCATGTTCGAGTACTTCTGCTACCGCATCTTTAACTTGCGATATTTGAGAATAAATTGGATCGTTTTGTTGGCTTTTCATAAATTAAGTCCTGAGCCTTAGAGGCATAATGCACGCATTTCTTATATTTAAATGCTAACACACTCAATGCATCACATCAGCTAATATTCCTAAGTATCATATTCATGTATAATGGCAAAAGTTATTTTTATTTAAGAGCACCCCATGGCAAAGAAAAAAGGCAAGCCTGCTGAAATTGAAGAAGAAATTGAATATGTATCAAGAACAGAGCTTAAGCGCGAAGCGCAAGAGTTTCATCAGTTAGGTACTGAAATTGCCAAAATGGGTAAAAAACAGCGCGAACGCCTGCCATTAAATGACGATTTAAAAGCCGCAATGGTGGTTGCTGATAAAATAAGTAATAAAAGTGACGCGTACCGCCGTCACTTAAACTACATCGCTAAAACGTTGCGTACTGTAGAAAACATTGACGCTATTAGAGCGATTATCGATGTAATGCTTAATAAAAATAACCAAGCTGAAGTATTGGTCAAAAAAATTGAGCAACTACGTTCAGACCTAATTGAACAAGGCGATGACCTTATCAATGAGACCATTGAGCAGTTCCCGTCTCTTGATCGTCAGCAAATGCGTCAATTGGTTCGTAATGCGGCAAAAGAAGCGAAAGCTGAAAAGCCGGGTAAAGGTTATAAAGAGTTATTTCAATATCTCAAAGATGCCCATACCATTACGTATTAATTAGACCGCATTAATTGATATTTTATTAAAAAAGGTGCTTCGGCACCTTTTTTGTTATAGATCAAACCGCCTTACTGCGTACTTTTTTATAATCACCCCCTAAATAAATACTTAGGTGCGCGTGATGATTAAACTTCCACAATGGGATCAAACCCTAATAAACAAATATAATGTGTCTGGCCCGCGTTATACCTCGTATCCCACAGCTCTATCACTGCGTGATGGATATCAACAACAAGACCTATTAAGCGCTGTAGAATCATCAACGAGTCGCTCACTTTCGTTATATATTCATATTCCGTTTTGTAGCCAACTTTGCTACTACTGTGGTTGCAATAAAATAATTACCCGCCATCAATCTAAAGCAGATACGTATCTCGACTTTTTAGCAAAAGAAATTACTGCCCAAGCACACTTATTTAAAAGCTACACGGTTGAGCAATTACATTTAGGTGGAGGTACTCCCACTTTTTTAACCGCAAAACAAATGACTCGTCTAATTAAGCTTTTAGAGCAGCACTTTAATTTTACAAGCACCACAGAGCGCGGCATTGAAATAGACCCACGTTCACTTGCCGATAATATGCTTGTTGATTTAAGAATGCTTGGTTTTAACCGTGTCTCGTTTGGGATTCAAGACTTTAACGACGACGTACAACTTGCTGTTAATCGCCCTCAAAATGCAGATACGGTTAAGCAATTAATTACACAAGCTCGCGATCTGGGATTTCAATCTATTAATGCAGATATGATTTACGGTCTGCCTCTACAAACGCCAGAGAGCTTTAAGCAAACTATAGAGCAACTTATTGAGTTAAGCCCTGATCGTGTATCAGTGTTTAACTATGCGCATTTACCAGAGCGCTTTGCCGCACAACGTAAAATTAAAGATGCCGATTTACCCAGTGCGCATAATAAGCTCACCATGTTTAAAAATACGCTGGAGCAGATGACGCAAGCAGGCTATCAATTTATTGGTATGGACCACTTTGCAAAAACCGATAACGAACTAGCTGTTGCCCAAAATGAAGGTAAGCTACATCGTAATTTCCAGGGTTATACAACCCATGGTAATTGTGATTTATTAGGTTTGGGAGTTTCATCAATTTCGCAAATTGGCACCGCCATTTTACAAAATCAAAAAGAGTTAAAACATTATTATCATAACGTAGAAACACAAAGCGGCTGTGCTCTTAATAAAGGTATGCACTTAACACATGATGATGTTATTCGTGCTGATGCAATTAAACAGCTCATTTGCCAATTTGAGTTAGATATACAAGACTTTAGCGAAAAGCATGCGCTTATATTTAATGACTACTTTGAGGATGCGTTATTAGCGCTTGTACCACTTATTAAAGATGAGTTAGTAACTATTACTAATAATAAAATTAGTGTAACACCGCGAGGCAACTTATTTATCCGCATTATATGTATGTGCTTTGACGCTCATTTACAAAAACAAATAAATGCGACGCGTTTTTCACGAGTGATTTAGCTAAAATTTGTTCGGCATAAAAAAAGCAGACCAAGGTCTGCTTTTTCTTAGTACTCGAAAAATTAAAGCTAGTTAAAAACTACTTTATCGCTGCCAGGGGCTGCTTTAAATTCGATGATAATTTTAGCGCAATCGGCTTTAACTTCATCTTTAAGTGTTTCTTCAGCTTGCCAGCGAGCTGTATCAAGCTTAAAAATCTCTTTTTTAGCGTATTTTTTTCGTGCATCGTGTGTCGGCATTTCTTTAACTACCTGGTACATTTTATAAATGCCAGGATATTGCGTCGTTAAATCACGCTCACTCTCAAAGCCATATTGAGACATAAGTACCCAAATACGTAAACAGCCTTCAGAAAACTCACACTGCTCTTCATTCATTGCACGCGCAATTAAATGAATACTATCGGCTAGTTTAGCATTTCGCTTTAAACGCGACTTTTCAAGCTTTTGCTTTTGTTCAGCCTGCGTTTTAGCAATTAACTTTTTTTGCGCATTTAACTTATACAGCAACTGACCCGCATAAAATGCCAAACCAACTATTATAGCAGCACCTAAAAGTAAGGCTAAAATTACCGCAGTACTCATTATTGGCCCTTACTATTTGTCGTCTTCATCTAGCCATTCGTTAGCTAAATCGTCAGATAAGTATTGATCGAAATCAGAGCTGCCCTTGCTTTCAATATCATCTTCAAGGTCATCTTCAAATTCGTCTTCATCCTCGTCTTCAATACCAAGAATTTCACATAACGCCTGATGGCGAGCAATACGGCTATTAAAGTACTTAGCATCTTTACCAGTTAGCATTTCACCTTCTTCATGACGCTCTACTAGTTTAAGTAAACGCTCGTCATTCTCAAGTGCTTCTAGCTCTTGTTCAGGTGTAAATTCAGGCTCGATTACCTTTTTCAGCTCAATAGTTGGCTTTAAGTTGCGTTTCATTTCAACTTTAGGCTCAGGCGCAGTTGCAATTAATGGTACCGGCTTTTTACTGCCTACACGCTTATCTTTCGGCGCGTGACCAGCATTATGGCTTTCGCTATCTAGTAAATCTGGCGCGTTACGAGAACCTGGCTTAGCACCTTTGGTTTTTTTAACTCGCTGCTCTTTTAATGCGCGCATTTCTTTAAGCTTATCTTGGCTTAAACGAACAGGTCCGTTTGCTGGGCTTTTGCGTGACTTTTTAGTTCTACTCATATCTTGATCATCTCACTTAAGAGGTTTTGAGCGAAGCGCAAATTAATGGGCATCGCAGTGCTGGCCTAGCCAGAAGAATTCAGTTTGCGCTTAGAGGTTGGGTCTCTCATTTAAAAGCGCCTTAGCTAATTAATCGCTAATTTTAAACGGTGGGTATTGTAACAGGACAAATAAAAAGGCGGTAGAGAAAACATCTCTACCGCCTGCTAATCTGAGCGCCATTATCTGGACACTTCTCCCTTCGACTTTTTTTAGTCTTTATTATTTTTATTATTATCAGTCCGTATTGTTATTATTTTTACGTTCCTTGTTACATTCCATTTTGTTTTTATTATTAAACTTCCATGAGTTTTTTATTATTTTCGGTCATCCTGACACTTTTTTATTATTTCCTTTAGTAGCACTAATCTTATGCTATGTAGTCATGCCGCGTTACTTTCCTTGATAGTTATTTCCGTTTTGTTATTGTTGTTTTGCGACAGTGGTTAATTTACTCGTTAATGATTTTGTTACAACTGGTTTATATAACTTTTATTATCTTTATTACATTGAGATATAAAAATAAACATAAATTACAATAAGTTAATCAATAATCAAAAATAAAAAGAAGACTTTTCTTACAACCAGACATGGTCAATGTCTTACATTAAAACGGACGATATCGTTAATTTTTGACACAAAAAAAGCAGCCTAGGCTGCTTTTTTTAACACATTGTAGTTTATTTATTATTAACTGCTAAATAAATACGACTTTAGTGTAAGCCACCTAAATACTGAGAAAGTACTTCGATGTCTTTATCTGTTAATTTTTTTGCAATATCGCCCATCATGCCATTTAAGTCATTATGACGAGTACCATCACGGAATTTTTCAAGTTGAGCCTTGATATATCCTGGATGCTGAAAAGAAATTTTTGGAAACTTAGCAAGTGACGAGCCATTACCACGTGGGCCATGACATGCTGCACATGATGGAATTCCACGTTCTGCATCGCCTGCTTTAAAAAGCATCTCGCCAACTTCAACAACATCTTTAGGTGTAGCACCTTCAGTCATGTTCATTGAAGAAAAATAAGCAGCTAGATCTTTCATGTCTTGCTCGCTAAGTGGCATAGCCATAGCGCTCATTACTGGATCCATACGCCCTTCTTTGCCGCCTGACGTCATACCTAATTTTAAATCCTGAAGTTGCTTAAGGATATAATCTGGATGTTGACCTGCAATTTTAGGGTAAATATTAACCGGCGCATTACCGTCTGGGCCGTGACAAGCCGCACACGTTGCTGATTTTTCTTTACCTGCGTTTACATCGCCATCAAATGCTGTTGCGTTGCTTGCTGACAACGCACCAAGCAATATTGTTAAAGATAGTGCTATTTTTTTCATGGTGAATTCTCTGTTTCCGACCCTGTATCATCTACAATCGTGATGTTGTAATACATATATTCTACACGATAATAAATTCTCTGGCACGTTTTCTACACATATTAAGCTTATAATTTACAGGGTTTTGACTTAGATTAAGCTTTAACATGTTTTAAATGTACCATAGGTGCTGTTTTTAGGTGGTTAAATACGCTTTTTAATACATCCTTTATAGTATAAAATACGCGCCCTGAGTGAATTTGGTTTACTCAACGTTATTTATTTAAGTTTTAGGAGAGCCTGTGCTCAAATCTCGTATCAAATATAATACTGCGTCTTTCGTAACAAGCGCTCCCGACATTACTAAATTACCTGCTGATACGGGAATTGAAGTTGCGTTTGCCGGTCGCTCCAACGCAGGTAAGTCGAGTGCATTAAATGCATTAACCGATCAGAAGCTAGCACGTACAAGTAAAACACCTGGACGTACTCAGCTAATCAATACATTCGATTTAGCTGATGTTGACGATATGCGCCTTATCGATTTACCAGGCTATGGTTTTGCTAAAGTACCAATCGAAATGAAAAAGAAATGGCAAAAATCGCTAGGGGAATATCTGCAAAAGCGTCAAAGCCTAAAAGGTATTGTTATTTTAATGGATATTCGTCATCCATTAAAAGATTTAGACCGCGATTTAATTAATTGGGCTATTGGTAGTGAAATTCCAGTATTGGCACTATTAACTAAAGCCGATAAATTAAAGCAAGGCCCTCGTAAATCACAAGTACTGCAAGTTCGTCGTGAATTAAGCACGCTTGATGGTGATATTACAGTTCATGCGTTTTCATCATTAAAAGGCACGGGCTTACCAGAAGTTGCTAAAAAGCTAGATGAATGGTTTTTAGGGCCAGTTATTGCTGTACCACCTACTGATGAAGTAGTCACAGACGAAACTAACCCAGAAGCTTAAGCTTCTGGTGTTACGATAAATAAAACTGCTTTCCTGCAGATTTAATAAAATAGCCGAGCTTATCAGACTCGGCTTTTTCAGCCCACTGATAAAACACACTTCGCGCAACACGCGCACTACAGCCATAAGGTAACTTTAAATAAGGTACTTTTGACCCTTTATAGTCTTTTATAACTAAAGGCTGCTGGGCGCTCACCAACCACTGTCTAGCTAAATTATCAATACAACACAACACCTGCCCTTGCGCTGTATTTTCAAAACGCCAATCAACAATAATAAACGGCGCATCATCAACCGTTATTGTTATTTTTTCGACAGGTGTTTTTAAATAAAATTGCTCACCTTCTTTACATAGAACAGAAGCAAACAGCTTCACCATGGCTGGGCGTGTTATTTCGCTGCCATCGTAAAACCATTTACCGTCATGATTGATGACAATCGGCAGTTCCCCACAATGGTTAGGCTGCCAACTATCAAAAGGTTTGCTTGGCTCGCTTAATTGCTTGCTAAGCTCACTTAAAGAAATCACTGCTTTTTAAGTGTAATTGCAAACGTAACAGGCACCGCTGTTGCGATTGAAGGTAGGCCTGCTAATTTTTGCAGCTGTTTAACACCTTCCGTTACACCAAAATCAGCACTATTAATAATAATAGGTGTAAATGATGACACAGTTAAATCGCCACTTTGTGTGCTATTAACAAGTACATCAATAGCCAGTGGTTTTTTATTACCATGAAAATCAAGCTCAGCTTTAATGCCTTTCAATACATATTGACCAGGCTTTTTAATATTATTCAGCTCTTTAGCTAAATTGGCAGTTAAAACAGCATTGGGGAATTTAGCCGCTTCAAACAACAATGCCGTTAAACGCTCATTTCGAATAGGAATTAGGGTTTCAGCTGATGTTAAATCAACATTAACGCTAAACTCGCCTTTATCAGAAAGCATACCTTCAAGATTGGTAAAGTGGTGAGCTTCGGCAACAGAGTCCTTTTTTATAGAGACAAAGCTTAATTGGCTTTTATCATTCACTAACTGCCAATTAGCCTGGGCAACATTAGAGATAACTAAACTTGATAAAGAAAAACCTGCAATAGCTAATGCTTTAAACATAACGCACTCCTTAGTGATAAATTGAAAAATAATAAAAATGAAAAATAATAGCGCTTTGATGGTATCACCTGCAATGTACCCAAACCACCACAAAGTGACGAATGAATAGCACAACAAAAAGCATCAATATAGTAGAATTTTCAAAGATAGAATAAAAAACGGCCCACCAAACAAGTTGGTAGGCCGGTATAGCAAACTGGGGAGAAGCTATCAATTTGTTGCACCCTTTCAGATGCATCATCAACAGGATGTCCTACAGGATAGGACAGGCGGGACTTTAACAAAAGCACGCATTAAAATACAATCATATTCCTGTAAAACAGCTCGAATTGACGAACATATAACTATTTAATACAAATAGTTGCTTAAATTAACCTTATTTTAACTAAAGCTTGCATGTAGCAAATTAAATAGCTGTTATTCGCCATTTTTATTAAACATAAAAAAAGCGCCAAAAGGCGCTTTAATTAAAATGCTCAAATTGCATTAATGGGCTTGTTCCCAGTTATCGCCTTCATCGGCTTCAACTATAAGTGGTACATCAAGCGCTGCAGCTTGCGACATCAGCTCACAAATATGTTTTGTGTATTGTTCTGCGCAGTCTGTTTTAATTTCAAATACTAATTCATCGTGTACTTGCATAAGTAACTTAATCGTATTTGGTGCTTGTTCGTGTACCCAACGATTGACGCTCAGCATTGCCTTTTTAATAATATCAGCGGCAGTACCTTGCATTGGCGCGTTAATAGCAGCACGTTCAGCTCCTTTTCTGCGCGCACCATTACGTGCGTTTATTTCTGGTAAATGCAAACGACGTCCAAAAATAGTTTCAACGTAGCCATTTTCAGCCGCTTTTTCGCGTGTTGTTTCCATGTACTCTAGTACACCTGGAAAACGCTCAAAATATTTATCTATATAATGCTGCGCTTCATGGCGTGGCACATCTAGTTGACGTGCTAAACCAAATGCCGACATACCGTAAATTAAGCCAAAGTTTACTGCTTTCGCTTTACGGCGCATGTCGGTGGTTACATCATCAAGCTCTACACCAAATACTTCAGCAGCAGTTGCACTATGCACATCTAAGCCGTTAGCAAAGGCATTTAATAGGCCTTTATCTTGTGAAAGATGCGCCATAATACGCAGCTCAATTTGGCTATAATCGGCAGCGACAATTTTATAACCATCTGCAGCTATAAAGGCTTCACGAATACGACGCCCTTCTTCTGAGCGAATAGGAATATTTTGTAAATTAGGATCGGTTGAGCTTAAGCGCCCTGTTGCTGTAATTGCCTGATGGTAAGAGGTATGCACGCGCTGTGTTTTCTCGTTCACCATTAATGGTAACTTATCGGTATACGTTGATTTAAGCTTTGATAAACCACGGTGCTCTATAATTACTTTAGGTAGCGGATAATCATGCGCAAGTTCTTGCAGTACTTCTTCTGCGGTAGAAGGTGCACCTTTTGGCGTTTTTTTGATAATTGGCAGCCCAAGCTTTTCAAACAACAATACTTGTAGTTGCTTCGGAGAACTTAAATTAAATGGTTCGCCTGCTATTTCAAACGCTTCTTTTTCAAGCTCAATTAAACGCTCACCTAAGCGTTGGCTATGCGCTGCAAGCATATTGCTATCTATTGCAACACCAGTGCGTTCAATATCAGAAATAACACTAACAAGTGGCATTTCTATATCTAAAAATACCGATTTTAGTTTTTCATCCGCTGCTATTTTTGGCCAAAGTACTTCGTGTAAACGCAACGTAATATCGGCATCTTCTGCGGCGTAAGGCGCTGCTTTCTCAAGTTCAATTTGGTTAAAGGTAAGTTGCTTTTTACCTTTGCCAGCAATATCTTCAAAGCTAATATTTTTATGACCTAGATACTTAAGTGCTAGCGAGTCCATATCGTGACGCGTGCCCACACTATTAAATACGTACGACTCAAGCATGGTGTCAAACTTAATACCATTTAACGCAAAGCCTGCATTCGCTAATACGCTTTTATCATATTTAAGGTTTTGCCCTACTTTAGCTTTGTTTTCATCTGCCAAAATTGGACCCAGCTTTTGCATTACAAATTCAAGGCTTAATTGATCAGGCGCACCGGGGTAATCATGCGCTATCGGTAAATACGCAGCTTCACCCGTTTTGACAGCAAAGCTCATACCCACTAATTGCGCTTTCATGTAATCAAGGCTGGTTGTTTCTGTATCAAATGCAAATAGATCAGCACTGTTTAATTGATTGATCAGCGTATCAAATTGCGCCTCAGTTAAAATAGTTTCGTAATGAGCGTCTTCTACTTTTGGTAATTCTGTCGCTTCGGTAGGTACCGCTAGGTGTGTTTCTGCATCTTTAGGATTATCAAGTAACTCAGCTAACCAACGACGGAATTCGCACTCACCATATAATGCAATTAATTCGTCTTTGTTAGGTTCTTGAAGTTTGAATGTATCAAGATCAGATTCGACTTCAACATCACACTTAATTGTCGCAAGTTCGTAGCTCAAAGGCAGATGATCAAGAGCAATTGCTAACTTTTCACCTATTTTACCTTTAATCTCACTGGCATGATCCATTACACCTTGAAGCGAGCCATACTTTTCTAACCATTTAACCGCAGTTTTAGGGCCACAGCCTTCAACACCCGGGATGTTATCAACCTTGTCGCCCATAAGCGCAAGGTAATCAATAATAAGCTCTGGGCCTACACCAAACTTTTCAACCACAGTAAGGGGATCTGAAATACTGTCGGTCATCGTGTTTATTAGCGTAACGTGTTCATTAACAAGCTGCGCCATGTCTTTATCGCCGGTAGAGACGAGTACATGTCGCTTTTGCTCTGACGCTATACGTGCAAATGTACCAATAACATCATCAGCTTCAACGCCTTCAATACTAATTAGCGGAAAGCCCATCGCTTTGATAATACTGTGAATTGGTGCTATTTGAGTGCGCAAGTCATCCGGCATTGGCGGACGATTTGCCTTATATTCGCTATACATATCGTTACGGAACGTTTTGCCTTTAGCATCAAATATAACCACCATATGTGAGGGATCGTATTGTCTGATCAAGCTTTTAAGCATGTTGATCACGCCATAAATAGCGCCCGTAGCCTCACCTTTAGAATTAGTTAAATGCGGCGGAGAATGATAAGCACGAAATAAATATGACGAGCCATCAACTAAAATAAGTGGGTTTTCGGGGATCTGAGCCATGGTGAATTTGGATCCTAAATACAAAAAATTAAGGTAATTATAAGCATGCCATAAGGTAGTTAATAAAACGACAGTGAATTACTGCTTATCGTGTTATTAAAACTAGAGCAAGCTGTGGATAAGTGTGTAGATAACAGCCACGAGCTATTCTTCCAAAGCATTTTAAAATGCCTAGAAAATACTTTAACTGTATGTTTTAATTTAAAAAAGATAATACGAGGTTCTTTTTTTATTATTTTAAACCAATGTGGAAAAAGGTTTTCTAACGACTGCTTGTGTTGTTATTCACTTTGATTATTCGCGTCCATTTAAATAACCGGAGGAGTATTCTAGCACAATGGATCGAAGATCATAGCGATCCTTTATAATTTTTTTATAGGCAAAGTGATCGCAAATGGCATAAACCGCAATACGACTTGCACAGCGAATGATTCTTGTACAGTAAATTTATTTTCGCGAGAAATTTTGAGCATGTTAAACTTCATCCGATAGACTTATAAAAAAGACTTTAGGGGCACAAAAGCATGAAAAACGTAGCGGTAATATTAGCAGGTTGTGGCGTATACGATGGTAGTGAAATAAATGAAGTAATTTTAACTTTATTACATATAGCCAAAAATGACGCGACTTATCAGTGTTTTGCACCGAATATTGAACAACTTCATACCATTAACCATTTAACAGGCGAAGTAATGCCTGATAAACGCAATGTATTAACCGAAGCGGCTCGTATTGCACGAGGTGACATTAAATCCTTAATTGAACTAGACGTAACTCAGTTTGACGCATTAATTGTACCTGGCGGTTTTGGTGCGGCAAAAAACTTATGCGACTTTGCAATTAAAGGCGCACAAGCAAATATTAATGAAGATGTACTCAATGTTTGTAAAGCATTCGCAAAAGCAAATAAGCCTGCTGGTTATATGTGTATTGCACCCGCTTTGATCCCGTTTATTTATGATAACGCCGTACTTACTATTGGCAACGATGCAGATACAGCACAAGCACTTAACGCATTAGGCGCTAAACATATAAACTGCGCAGTATATGAAATAGTTATTGATGAAGCAAATAAGCTAGTTACCACACCAGCTTACATGTTGGCAGAATCGATTCTTGATGCGGATGCGGGGATCGCAAAGCTCGTTAGTAGCGTATTATCGATATACTGATTATAGTTTTAAGCTCCAAAAAGTTAATTATCTAACTGATTGTGCTTATTAAATTGCTTAACAAAAGTCAGTAAATAATTAATTTTTATTGCGTTAACGCAAAAAGTAGTCAGTTTTATTAATAAAAACGCCTCTTAGCATTTTATAAATTGGCTCAGAGAGTTATAATCGGTTTAATTTCCGTCATCTTTAATCGTGATTGATCACGTTCAAATCGAAGTGAGCAAGGCAAAATGAAAAAATTAACAGCTGCAGCATTATTAATGCTAGCAACCACCGCATACGCACAGCCATATGATAACTCTATGACTGAAGATGCAATTAAAGCACGTCTCGCGCCGGTTGGTGCTGTATATCTTGAAGGCGATAAAGCTGCTGTTGCAGCGGCGCCTACAGGCCCTCGTTCTGGTGAGCAAGTGTATCAAGGTGCATGTTTTGCATGTCACGGTACTGGTGCACTAGGCGCGCCTAAATCGGCTGACGATTGGGCTCCACGCATTGCAAAAGGTAAAGACACTTTACTTGAGCATGCACTAAATGGCTTTAATGCCATGCCTCCAAAAGGCACATGTATGGATTGTTCTGACGATGAAATTAGCGCTGCTATCGATTTCATGACATCTAAATAAATACAATTGAAATACACAAAAAAGGTTTACTTCGGTAAGCCTTTTTTAATGCATAGAATAGTGTTTATAGCCGCTATTTTAGTAGGAATATCAACTTGACGATAAGCACTAAAAGTGAAATTATAAGGCTAATAACTATACAATAAAAATAGCCGGTTAGATCATTGGAAGATAAACACCCCGTATCGAGTAAATTAGCGTATCAAAATAAACGTCTGAAAACGCTACTCGAAAAATACAAACAATCACATCATTTGCAAAATGCCCTGATCCAATTATCAGAGCAAGCTAGTACTGTTGCCGAGCTAACCCTATTATATCCTGCCATCCACGATATTTTACAAAAGTATGTACCGAGTAAAAGCTTTTACGTGGTGCTGTTAAATCAACATAGTCAATCGTTAGAGCTTTCTTACTTTTCAGATGAGAAAGACGGTATTGCTGTTGCTCTTAATCAATCAAATAGCTTTGATGAAGGCGCCACTGGTTATGTATTTAAGCAAGGTAAAACAACATGCTTTACCAAAAAACAAATGCAAGACGCTGCAGCAGAAGGCTTATTTAAAGCATTAGGCACTCCAGCAGAGCATTGGGTAGGTGTACCAGTTTACCAAGAACATAACATTATTGGTGTATTAGCAGCGCAAAGTTACGATACAAAACAAAGCTATAGCTCACAACAAATACAATTACTTGAGTTTATGTCGCTTTACTTAGCGACTGCAATAGAGCGTGTAAAAAAACGAGAGCTCCTTGAGTCAGAAGTTAAAATTCGTACCCGAGCACTCACTCAAAGTAACGACGCGTTAAATCTTGAAATAGAGCAGCGTAAACGTGCGCTTCAACGCCAGCAGATTCTGTTTAAAATATCTGAAATAGCAACGCAAGCTAAAAACCTTGAAGATGCTTACTTTAAGATACATCAAATAATAAAAACAATTACCTACGCAGAAAACTTATATATTGCACTTTATGATAAAGAATCTGGTTGGATTAGCTTCCCCTATTGCGTTGATGAATTTAAAGAAAACACACAACCCAGGCGCTTTGCTAAAGGCTATAGTGAGCTGGTAATAAGTACAGAAGAAACACAGCTTATACACCCGTATAGAGCAAAAGAATTGATAGAAAATGGTGTAGTACAGCGCTCTGCTCCTGTGCCTAAAGAGCAAATGGCCACTAGTTGGTTAGGCGCTCCACTTAAAACAGCTCAAGGTGTTATCGGCCTTCTTGTTTGCCAAGCTTACGATAACAAACATATTTTTAGCCAAGATGATTGCGAATTAATGACCTTTGTATCGCATCAAATTGCAGCTGTATTACAAACCAAACTCGCTAATCAAGCGATTGCAAAAAGCCATCAAGAACTTGAATTTAGAGTAAACGAAAAAACCAAAGAGTTGCGTCAAACTAATCTGCATTTACAAATGCAAATAGATGAGCGTAAAAAAATAGAGCAGCAGCTTTATCATGATGCACATCATGACTCTCTTACTAGCTTACCTAATCGCAGCCTATTTTTAACTCAGCTTGAAAAAACGCTACAACATTATCAGCGCTTTCCTGAACATAATTTTGCTGTTTTATTTATCGACTTAGATAAATTTAAAGACATTAACGACCAGCTTGGTCACCATGCTGGCGATCAATTTTTGATTAACGTTAGTGAATTATTTGCCCAGTGTATACGCGAGCATGATTTACTGGCACGCCTAGGTGGCGATGAATTTGTTATTTTATTAACGCATTTAACTGAGCCTCAACAAGCAGAAGATGTTGCTAATCGAATTATCGATTTAATGGAAAAGCCTTTTTGCCTTAAAGGGGAATATTTACAAAGTGGTGCAAGTATAGGGATAACCTATTCAAAGAAAAGCTATATGCATACGGATGAAATTATTCGTGATGCTGATGCCGCAATGTATCACGCTAAAAATTCAGGAAAAAATCGCTACGAGCTATTTCATCCGCTACTAACACAATCAATACCTGCGCAGGCACTAAAAGCACAACATCACCTTGATATACTCCCTATGAGTTTTAGAAGCTCAGAAATAATTACGCTTGATGAGCAACATCAGTCTGAATCTTTATTTGAAGCATTTGGTGAGCACCCAATACTTGGCTTTACTAGCTTTGATATTTTGAAAAAGTTTGCATCAGATAAAGAGCAGCACCTGCAAGTGGAGTTACAACTATTACAACGCGCTTATGCACAAGCAATTACTGCAAATGTAACTATGGCGCTGGTTCCTTGCTCTGGTTTGCTACTCAAAGAGCATGAATTTGTTTTATTTACAGATACGCTAAATAAACAACAAGGACAAAGCCAGCTCTGTTTATTATTTGATGAACAAGAAATTCGCCATGCAAGTGCAACACAAATAGAAAACCTCAAAAAGCTACCGCAACTAGGCTATTCAATTGGTTTAAATAATTTTGCTAAAGACAGATGCGAGCTGAATTTACTAACCGATATTAACTTTGATTATCTGCTACTTAGCTCGACCTTTAGTAAACGTATTTTACAACAAGAAAGTTACGATTTTCAGCTACAAGGTGTACTAGCCATTACAAAACTTAAAGCAATGAAAGTCATTGCTAAAGGCCCATCAATACTTAATTTTAGGGCTTTGTTAGACAAGCATGGCTTGGCTTTTTTTGTGGGGAAACAACACGCTTTAGTGTGCGCTGAGCTACCTGAAATACAAGCAACTCAGTCTTTATAAAATTAGCCTGAGGTATTACTCAGGCTTTTTAAACATTGCGCGAAGATTCGCGACTCTTGCTTGGCCTTTTTCCATTCGCTCTGCTTGCGTATTTGGCGCTTTTTTGTTTTCAATCGCTAAATCGTCCTGCGGTAACTCTTGTACAAATCGGCTTAACTCAGTTTGTGAGGTCTCACCAAATTGACGACGTATTTTTGCATAAGTAAGTGTTAACTCCTGCTGTGCACGAGTAATTCCAACGTAAGCTAAACGGCGTTCTTCATCTACGTTATCTTCATCAATACTTACCTGATGCGGAAGTAAGCCCTCCTCCATACCCACCATAAATACGTATGGGTACTCTAAGCCCTTTGATGCATGCAGTGTTGATAAGTGCACCGCATCGGTTTCATCCTCTTCTTCGTTACGCTCAAGCATATCGCGAAGGGTTAGCTTGCTAACAACCTCGGCTAATGTCATTGGTTCGTTGTCGGCATCACCGGTCAACATATCGGTGATCCAGCGATACAATTCAGAAACGTTTTTCATACGCATTTCAGCGGCTTTAGCACTCGGTGACGACTCGTACAAATATGCCTCGTAATTAATATTACGCACTAAGTCTTTAACAGCTTCAAGCGTATCACCGCGTACTGCGTTATCAGATAGCTCAACAACCCAGCGTGCAAACCCAGCAAGCGCATTAAAGCCACGCCCTTTTAGTCTGTAGCCTAAATCGTTATCAAAACAGGTGGCAAACAAGCTCGCGTGCTTTTCATTAGCCAGCGTACCCAGCTTTTCAAGTGTAACCGTGCCTATTTCGCGGCGCGGTGTATTTACAATACGTAAAAATGCATTGTCATCGTCTTGATTAACTAACAAGCGCAAATACGCCATAATATCTTTAATTTCTGAGCGAGCAAAAAATGACATACCGCCACTAATTTTATAGGGGATACGGTTACTCATTAGTGATTTTTCAAAGCCACGAGCTTGGTGATTACCACGATATAAAATAGCGTAGTCTTTATAGCTAGTTCGCTTCATAAACTTATGGGAAATTATCTCGGCAACTACGCGCTCAGATTCATGTTCTTCGTCGCGGCACCCTATTACTTTAATTGGCTCACCGTAACCAAGCTCACTGAATAGCTTTTTCTCAATATCATGCGGGTTATTTGCTATCAAAATATTAGCGGCTTTTAGTATTCGCCCTGCACTTCGATAGTTCTGCTCAAGCTTTATTAGCCTAAGCCCTGGGTAGTCTTTACCTAACAACACTAAGTTTTGTGGGCGAGCACCACGCCAAGAATAAATTGATTGATCGTCATCACCTACCACGGTAAAACGGGCACGCTCACCAACAAGTAATTTAACAAGTTGATATTGGCTCGTATTGGTATCTTGATACTCATCCACCAGCAAATATTTAAAGCGCTGCTGCCAGCGCTCACGCGACGTTGCGTTATTAGTAAGTAGCAAAGTAGGGATCATAATTAAATCATCAAAATCCAATGCGTTATAAGCGCGCAGCTGATTTTGATAACGAGCATAAAGCTGTGCAAACAACGCCTTTTGCGCATCGCGGGCTTCTCGTATTGCTTGCTCTGGCAGTACTAATTCGTTTTTCCAACTACCAATTTCCATTTTAAGTAGTTTGAGTAAGTCTTTGTCTTTTTTTAGTTCATCTTCGGTCAGCTCACTAAGAAGCTGATTGGTATCTTGATCATCAAATAACGAAAAGCCGGGTTTAAATCCTAATGTGCTTAACTCTTTTTTTATTATTTCTAAACCGAGTGTATGAAACGTTGATACCCATAACCCTTTAGCGTCTTGTTTACCAAGTGTTTGCAGTACTCGTTCACGCATTTCTTTAGCGGCTTTATTGGTGAAGGTAACGGCAGCTATATTTCGCGCTTTGTACTCACATTTTTTTACCAAATAAGCGATTTTATTAGTAATAACACGGGTTTTACCAGAGCCTGCGCCAGCGAGTACTAAGCATGGACCACTAATATATTTTACGGCTTCATCTTGTTTAGGATTGAGTTTCATAACGACCAAAGAAATTTAAAAGACGCGTAATTTTAACGTAACCATTACAGCGAGCATAGCAATTGCCTTAATTAATTAAGGTAAAGATGATCATGTGTTAAATACCATAGGTATAAGGTAATATTAGTTATTATTATTTTAGGCCGCATCGAAGGGACAAATATGATCAACCCAGCAAAACTTGAAGAAATTGCTAAGCAAATTACTAGCAATATGCCACAAGGTGTAAAAAACCTAGCAGACACACTCGAAGGTAAAACAAAGCAAGTTTTACAAAACAAGCTTGCTGAGATGGACTTTGTGAGCCGTGAAGAATTTGATGTGCAAAGCCAAGTACTTATTCGTACTCGTGAAAAACTAACTGACCTTGAAGCTAAAGTTGCATTGCTTGAGCAACAGCTTAGCACTAAGACTGACGCTGAATAATTAATTTGGTGTACAAAAAAGGCAGCTTAAGCTGCCTTTTTACTATGTAATTTAGAGCTGGATTTATTCAAATAACTCATCTAGTACATAATATGATAACTCAGCCTGTTGCTCTAAACTCACACTCAGCATTTTTTGTGCAACTTGCTCGCCTTTTATTGGCCTGTAACGCTTTAAAAACGCAAATCGTGTAATAACAGGAAAAATAATACTGCCTATCTTTTCTGCCACTCTAAATTGCTCACGATCACCCAATAATAAAGACGGTTGTAAAATACTTATTTTATCAAAAGGGAGTACTTTAATATGTTGCTCAAGCTCACCCTTCATTTTCAAATAAGCACTATTACTGTGCGTGTTCGCCCCGCTTGATGACACTAAGCAGTAATGCGTAACACCATTACATGCCGCTAACTGCGCCGCTATAAACTGATAATCAAAATCTACTTTACGCTGAGCTTGTGTAGAGCCCGCCCGTTTACGGGTTGTGCCCAAACACGAAAACAATACGTCGCCTTTAAAAAGCTCAACGTATTGAGTTAATTTTTCAAAATCAATAACGTGATTAACTAGCTTTGTATGCGTAATAGACAAAGCCCGACGACTTAACGTAACCACTTTGGTATAACGATCGCTATTAAGTAGCTTATGTAGCAACTCATTACCGACCAAACCTGTAGCACCTATTAATATCGCCGTTTTAGTCATAAATTTATTTATTCTCGCCCACTTTTTTAAGTACGTGCTGCACTGCTTTTTTGTAGCTTTGCGTTTCTTCACTCGCGCACGTTACTACAGATTCTAAATCATGAAGGTGGCCGTTTTCTAAACCATAAACCCAACCATGAACGCTTAGCTCTTGGCCGCGCTCCCACGCATCTTGCACAATGTTAGTACGGCATACATTACGTACTTGCTCAATTACATTTAGCTCAATAAGGCGGCTTAAACGTTCGCTTTCTGGCATTGCATCAAGTTGCTCAAGGTGCTTTTCTTTTACATCACCTACATGGCGTAGCCAGTTATCAATAAAGCCAAATTTTGCATTGTTTAAAACGGCTTGTACGCCACCACAGCCATAGTGACCAACTACCATGATATGTTTTACTTTTAAAACCTCTACAGCGTACTGCATAACCGACAAACAGTTATGGTCAGTGTGTACAACCACGTTGGCAACGTTACGATGTACAAATAATTCGCCTGGTAATAAATCAACTATTTGATTAGCAGGTACACGAGAGTCTGAACAACCAATCCATAAATACTCTGGATTTTGTTGCATAGATAAAATTTTAAAAAACTCAGGATCAGCTTCGCTTGTACGTGCAGCCCAACGTTTATTGTTATCGAATAAATTTTTTAACTTTCTCATTGCATCTCTTATTAAGTCGAGGACGGAAATTTAATGGATATTAGCGAGAATCAATATATTACGAGGCGTTAACTGCTTTTCACAAAACGTTTTAACGCTTACTTGATAGCCTTGCTGTTGCAAATATAAAGCACGATCGAGCACAAGCCAAACTTCAATTGCTCTTCTGAACACATGTCGAACCAGTTCAACTCGGTCAGTTATTTCTTTTCGAGCAACACCAACATCTAAATATTTATTATAATCAGTATCTTGGGGTAGGTTTATTGCCTTTTTGTCTGCAGCCCATGCACAAAATGATTTAAACGAATCTGAGAATATAGCTTTGTTAACCGAAGGTACGCTTACATAATATTGCTCGCCAGTAATCGATTTTCTAAGTGCGTCAAAACCAAGCCGCCATTCTAGTTCTGTTTTACGTACTTTTTCCAGACGAGAAGGCGCTGTAACGGTTTCTTGTAATGCGAGCTTTAAATCGCGATGCGTTAGGTTAAGCTCACTTTGGTTTGCAACCTCACTCATTGCAAGGTACTTATTAGTCGTAAATAAGTGATAGCAACAAGGTGAAAAGCTAATTTGTTGTACTTTTGCCAAACTTGCTTGGCGCATAAATGCTTGGTGCAAACCGCCACATGCGTGGAGCGCTACAGCATGCATATCAGTATTAAAAAATTGAGTAATATCATCTTTTAATACATCAGCTTGGCTAAAGTGCATTGCCAAGCCTTGTTGCTGTACACTTTTTTGTCCTTGCTCGCATAAGCTTTGTTGCAGTTCAATACTATGCACATCACTTGCGCCATTAAAAGCAAGCATTCGCCCTAAGTGCCCTTTACCCGCACACCATTCTAAAACCGGTTGCTTAGTATTAGGTAGTGCAGATACAAAATCTTGTAACTGATCAAACTTACGACCTTTAATGCCGTTACTTAACCAAAACGGATAATCAGCTCGAGAGTGTGCAGAGCTAGGTAAATCACATAGCTCTGCAAGTTCATCAAGTTGGTTTATGTGTTGGCTAAAAAATTGGTATAGCTGATTTTGATCATTATCAAGAACGGTTACCTGATCATCAGTTAGTTCGTTAAGTATGCCTTGCAGCTCTGGCCAAGGAATAGTGTCAAAATCAAATGCGGTGCACTGCCAATACTGACGATGGCGCATTAAAAGTGAATCAAGTGCAAAAAATTGCTCGGCTAAAGTCATAACAGCTTAAATAATAAAAAAGACAATTAATTATATCAGCTCAGTGAGATCTCACTAAACAGTTAATTTTTACTAAAAATCAGCCTTAAATACAAAGGGATTGAAATAATACTCACCAAAATAGCCGCTATAAGCATCCACGATAATTGCATTTTTTCAGGCTCTTGGTATTTATAAATAAAGTGAGATTTTACTTCGTCAAATTCGCTTTGCTGTATGCCATATAAATCAGCAATTAAGCGCCATTTTGCTATCGACATATGCCCTAAACTGGTGGTAGGTAGTACTATATAATTTTTTAACACTTCAGCCTCAAAGGCGAGCTGATGAAAGCTTTTATTCGGTGCATAGTTTTGCTGGGTAACTGCAATGGCTTCATCCATATTCATCATTGCATAACGCCAACCTTTTAGGCTCGCTTGGTAGAATTTTTCGACCGTTTGCGGATTTTGCTTAAGCATGTTTTCGCTGGTAAATAAAATGTCGCTATATACGTCCATCCCATAACGCTGTGGGCAAACAAGCCGATGAGCGATCCCTTGTTGAGTCATATAATAAGGCTCTGTAGTAACATAAACTTGCATCGCATCTAGCTTGTTTTCAATCCAAGCCTGGCCTGGATTTATGCCGTCGTAAACTTTAAGATTATCCACTTCTACACCGCTGCGTTTGAGCATAATGAGTAACTCGGTGCCGTCATTTTTGCTCACAGCAGTGATACGTTTATTAACGAAGTCACGAGGGTGAAAAATATCAGACGTGTCTTTTACCATCCAGCAATAAGGAGAAAACTGCAATAAGGCTGCCATTGCAACAAAGGGCTGACCATCAATACGTTGCTGTAAAATACCAGAATGTCCTACGCCAAATTGCGCCTCGCCACGAGCGACAGGACCAAAGGTGTCAGGTTTCATTGGATTAGCTTGTTTAATAGTTACATCGAGGCCTACTTCATTATAAAAGCCTTTTTGCTTTGCCATATAGTAACCGGCAAACTGAAACTGATGTGTCCATTTTAGCTGTAATGTGACTGATTCTTGCGCCATTATATGGCTACAAAAAAAGCACAATCCAATGACTAATCCTTTTAATAGCAAATAGGTGTCCTCAAAAAGTATGACGATTACCTGTAACTATATGTAAAACGAGTGATAAAGCAAGCACCCTAGTTAGGTGCCTGCCTTTAAAGAAAGGTTATACTGAGGCTCGTTTTTCGAATTTTTCTGCTTGCGATTTTGATGTTAAAAATTGGGTAAAACACGGATTTTGTGTTTCATCCTGTACACTGTAACCTAAGCGATTTAAATGCTCGTTAAACATTTCATACTGACTCGGCTCAATAGCAAAACCTGCCAGTACATTTCCCATTGACCCACCGTGATTACGATAATGAAATAAGGTAATGTTCCAATTACTGCCTAAAGTATCTAAAAATCGAGCAAGCGCCCCCGGATACTCAGGAAATTCAAAACGCAATAAACGTTCATGTAATTGCTCTGGTGCTTTTCCGCCAACCATATAACGCACATGTAATTTAGCGAGTTCGTTATCCGACAGATCGCAAAATTGATAGTCGTTGCTAGTTAAATCTTGTTTTAGCTCATTAAGCTCTTGCTCGCCTTGGCGCAGGGCAATACCTACAAATATTTGTGCTTCACCAGGCCCTGCATAACGGTAGTTAAATTCAGTAATAGCACGGCCACCTAAAGAAGCACAAAACTGTTTAAAACTGCCTTTTTCTTCTTTAATAGTAACGGCTAATAGCGCTTCGTTTTTTTCACCCAGCGCAGTGCGCTCTGCTACATAACGCAGGCGATCAAAGTTTAAATTAGCACCCGATAAAACAGCCGCTAAGTGCAACCCTTTTAACCCCGACTGCTGACTCCACTTTTTAAGCCCTGCCGTTGCAAGTGCACCAGATGGCTCTGCAATTGCGCGCGTAGATACAAAAATATCCTGCATGGCTGCACATATTTCATCGCTAGTTACTGTAACAACTTCATCGCAAAACTTTTGCGCTAAACGAAAGGTTTCGGTGCCAATAATTTTAACCGCTACGCCATCGGCAAAACTGCCAACGCGATCAAGCTCTACCGGTTTACCTGCTTTAAGCGCTGCTTGTAAACATGCACTTTCGTCGGCTTCTACACCAATTACTTTTATATCAGGGCGCAGAGATTTAATATAAACCGCCATACCCGCCAGTAAGCCGCCGCCGCCAACAGGAATAAACACAGCATCAAGCTCGTTTAATTGCTGCATTAGCTCGCGTGCTACAGTGCCTTGACCAACAATTACGTCAGGGTCATCAAACGGTGGAACAAATATGCCTTTTCGTTGCTCTGTAAGCTCAAGTGCATGTGCTTTTGCAGCATCAAAGTGATGCCCATGTAATACCACCTCTCCGCCAAGTGCACGCACTGCGCTGACTTTTATTTCAGGCGTTGTAACTGGCATTACAATAGTAGCTTGGTGCCCTAAGTGAGATGCACTTAATGCAACCCCTTGAGCATGATTACCGGCAGAAGCCGTAATAACCACCGAGCCTTTAGGTAATTTATTTAATTTGTTATACGCACCGCGTAATTTAAACGAGTACACGGGCTGTTGGTCTTCACGCTTTAACCAAACATGGTTACCTAGCTTTTTACTGAGTTCAGCCATTTCGCTGACCTCAGTAACTTTAGCCAAAGGCTCCATGTTTGCTTGAATGATAGCGCGAAAATAATCGAGCTCTTGAGAGACCATAATTAACTAAGCGCCTCCAATTTAGCTAAATCGCGCACTGCGCCTTTATCAGCACTCGTTGCAAGTAATGCATAAGCTTTTAAAGCAGACGACACATAGCGCTCACGATCAACTGGCTTGTACGCCATTTTTCCGCGTGCTAATTGCTTTTGCTTACGTGCCTCAAGTTCTTCATCGCTTAGCGCTAATGTGATTTCACGTGTTGCGATATCAATAATAATTTTATCGCCATTTTCAACATAAGCAATTGCGCCACCACTTGCTGCCTCTGGTGACACGTGGCCAATTGATAAACCCGAAGTACCACCCGAAAAGCGACCATCAGTAATAAGCGCACATTGTTCAGCTAGGCCTTTTGATTTTAAATAACTTGTTGGATAAAGCATCTCTTGCATACCTGGGCCGCCTCTAGGGCCTTCATAACGAATAACAACAACATCGCCGGCTTTTACTTCGTTATTTAAAATCCCTTCTACTGAATCATCTTGTGATTCGTATACAATGGCGGTGCCTTCAAAATGTAGCATTTCGTCAACTACGCCAGCACTTTTAACAACGCAACCATCAACGGCTAAGTTACCCGAAAGTACAGCTAAGCCACCGTCTTGGCGAAAAGCATGTTCAACGCTTCGAATACAACCATTGACGCGGTCATTATCGCCTTCATCCCAACGACACTCTTGGCTCATGGCTTTAGTAGTACGAATACCCGCAGGACCCGCACGATAAAACTTGCGCGCTACTTCGTTAGTCGGGTCTGTTGCATCCCATTTTTTAACAAGCTCAGCCATTGTTGATCCAGCGACGTGATTCACTGACATATCAACCAAGCCCGCTTTACCAAGCTCGCGTACAACTGCCATCATGCCACCAGCACGGTGTACATCTTCAATATGGTACTCTGGTGTTGCCGGCGCCACTTTACATAAAAACGGTGTTTTACGAGAAAGCGCATCAATGTGCGACATATCAAAATCAACGCCTGCCTCTTGGGCTGCTGCAAGTAAATGTAATACGGTATTTGATGAGCCGCCCATTGCAATATCAACAACCATTGCATTCATAAAGGCTGTTTTGTTAGCAATAGCGCGTGGTAATACTTCTTGATTATCTTTTTGATAATACTCACGACATAAATCAACAATACGAGCACCCGCTTCAACATAAAGCTGTTTACGGTCTTTATGAGTGGCAAGCGTTGTGCCGTTACCCGGCAGTGCTAAACCTATTGCCTCTAACAAACAATTCATTGAGTTTGCCGTAAACATACCTGAGCACGAACCACATGTAGGACACGCAGAACGCTCTACTTGCTCTGAATCTGCATCACTTACCGATTCATCTGCGCCTTTAACCATGGCATCAACTAAATCAAGTTTAATGTCGATGTTAGCAAGTTTAGTTTTACCCGCTTCCATTGGACCGCCCGATACAAATATTACCGGTATGTTTAAACGTAGCGCTGCAAGCATCATCCCTGGGGTGATTTTGTCGCAGTTTGAAATACAGATCATCGCATCAGCACAATGGCCATTTACCATGTACTCAACCGAGTCAGCAATTAAATCGCGCGAAGGCAATGAATAAAGCATGCCGCCGTGACCCATTGCAATCCCATCATCAATCGCAATGGTATTAAATTCTTTAGGAACGCCACCAGCCTGTTTAATAGTCTCACCCATAAGCTCACTAAGCTGGTTAAGGTGTACATGCCCAGGTACAAATTGTGTAAACGAGTTAACTACGGCAATAATCGGTTTACCAAAATCAGAGTCTGTCATACCTGTTGCGCGCCATAATGCTCTTGCGCCTGCGCGTTTACGTCCTTCAGTTGTTGTTGCACTTCTTAATTTAGCCATAGTTACCTCAGTGTTTGCCGCAATATAAGCGGGCATTCCTCATTCTAAAATTGGTGAATAACCGAGTGACTCAGTTACTCGTAAATTATTTTTTAATTCGTAATTACACAGCCTGTTGGTGCTGTAAATTTTGTAAAGTGACTTCTTTAACATCCACCAGCTTATTTAGCTGACTAGTTAATAGGTGAATAGGTTTATCACTATCTACCGTCATGGCTACGTTATATAAACCATCATCTATATTGAGCTGAAAATGCGTTAGGTTAAAACCACGATGACGCACCACTCGTAAAAAGCGCTCTACCGCTATACTTTGGCTTTTTAATGCAATAGTTAGGCTATGTTTCATTTTGCTTTCTCCGTCATCATTTCGTCGTTAGCAGCCCCAGGTGGTACAAGTGGCCAAACATTTTCTTTATCATCAATACAGGCATGTACTATGTACGGACCTTTGCTGTTAACTAATGCTGTAATAGCATCATCAACTTGGTTAGCGTGGGTAATTGTTTGCCCAGGAATACCAAACACTGCAGCTAGTTGAACAAAGTCAGGGTTATCTGAAAGGTTAGTTTCAGAGTAGCGCCCTTCAAAAAACAGCTCTTGCCATTGGCGAACCATACCTAAACGCTGGTTATCTAATATTAGTATTTTTACTGGTAAATTGTTACGGCGAATAGTGGCAAGCTCTTGAATATTCATCATGATTGAGCCATCACCCGACACGGTAATTACAAAGTCATCTGGGCGTGCTACTTGTGCGCCAATAGCAGCCGGTAAACCAAATCCCATTGTGCCTGCGCCACCACTACTTAAATGATTACTCGGATGGCTAAATTTCATATGCTGCGCGACCCACATTTGGTGCTGGCCAACATCACAGCACACAACGCCAGTTTTTGGCATACGCTCACTAAGCTGACTAAGTAAATAAGGTGCATAAACCTTCTCACCAGGGTAGTCGTAACGCCACGCGTGCTTAATATTCATTTCTTTATTTGTGTCACACCAAGCTTTAGGTGTTACAAAGCACTCAAGCGCTGGTAAAGAGGTTTTTAAATCAGCAATTAATGAGGCTTTAGCAGGTTTTCGCTTACCGACTTCAGCGGCATCTATATCTAAATGGATTACTTTGGCTTTAGCTGCAAATTTAGCTAAGTTACCCGTTACGCGGTCATCAAAGCGCGCCCCTATACATACAAGCACATCACATTCTTGCACAGCAATATTAGCCGCTTGAGTACCATGCATACCTAGCATACCTAAGTAATGTTCGTAATCTGGTAGTACACTGCCCAATGCTTTAAGTGTTGATACAGCCGGCATTTGCGTTTTATTTAAAAACTGCATTAGCTCGTCTTGCGCATCAGCGGCTTGTACACCACCGCCTACGTACGCTACAGGCTGTTTTGCTTCACTAAGTAATTGATTAGCAATAGCAACTTGATTTAAATCTAATTGTGGTAAGTATTCATCAGCTGCAAGCCAAGGTTTAAAAGGTACTTGCGCCATTTGAATATCTTTTGGGATATCGACAAGTACAGGACCCGGTCGGCCACTTTGCGCTAAATGAATTGCTTCTTGTAGTATCTCTGCTAAGTCTTCAGCTCGTTCAACCATGTAGCTGTGCTTAGTACACGAAAGCGACATACCTAGTACATCTATTTCTTGAAATGCATCTGAACCAATGGCTGCAGTAGGCACTTGGCCGGTGATCGCCAATAATGGCACTGAGTCCATCATCGCATCAGCAAGGGCAGTGATTAAGTTAGTTGCGCCAGGGCCCGATGTTGCAAAACACACACCTAATTTACGCGTGCTGCGAGCATAACCAACAGCTGCAAACCCTGCACCTTGCTCATGACGAGTAAGGTAGTGTTTGACTGGCGCGCCATACAGCGCATCGTAAATTGGCATAATAGCTCCGCCTGGGTAGCCAAATACTTCATTTACGCCGTGTTTGGCCAATAAGTCGATTGTTAGTTCTGCGCCTGTCATTAATAAAACCCTCATTCCTCAGTGACAACCCAATTACATTTTTACGCTTAAAACTTTAGGCTTAAAACTAAAAAGCCCTCCGAACGGTTAGGTGCGGAGGGCTTTTTTAATGCTTAAGTTTTTAAAGCACTACGAAGCCCTCGCGGGAATAATCACCACGATAATAATCAGGACTAGGTTAAGTGCATTTGTAAGCATGTAATTAATACCAAATTTTGTTCAATTATCGCGAAGGTTATTCCTTCGCTCTCTTTTTATATTAGTACCGCGCTAGGCCCTTTAAGTCAACACCAAAGTTAATCTAACAAAAAGACTAAAAGGCAATTTATCAGGTTTTAAAATTCATTATACAAGCTGGTAGTGGTTTTTTTATGCTCTAATTTTATTCTCAGAAATTCACTATTCTTATATACCTTATTTAAGGTTTGATTAATTTTTAAGAATATTTTGATAAATAAAATTATTTATCACCTTCAGGTAATGCGTAGGTTCTCTTAAGCGACTCTTAAGTGTTGTTACATAGCATGGCGTTGTTATTTTAAACGAGCCTAAATATGAACGTAACTAGCCAAACACCAACACAAAAAAAGCCAAATCGTAGTAAACGGTTTTACATTCACTGTAGTGCAAACGCCTTTGTAGTGATGATTGCCTGTTATTACTGCTTAGTTATAAACATTCCTTTTATTCAAGGTTCGTTTAGTGCCATCACCTCCCTTGCTTCTTTTTCGTGGCTGTTTTTACTTTCAGTGCCTCTGCTTTTGCTATGCCTTTTAATTATTTTCTTTTCGATAGTGTCGGTTAGGTGGTTACTAAAGCCACTTAATTACCTTTTACTGATAATTTCTAGCGCCGTGCTTTACGGCTCATTAAATTACGGCGTCGTGTTTGACTATTCAATGATTCAAAACACATTCGAAACGGATTCAAGCGAAGCGCTGAGCTATTTAAATCCACAGCTCATAGGCTTTTTACTGCTATTTTGTGCGCTACCTGTTTTTATATTAAGCAAAGTGAAAATACACTTTACTCGCCCCCATCAAGAAGCGATTAGCCGTATAAAACTTATTGTAGCGTGCTGCTCATTAATTGTTTTAGTGGTCGTGAACTTTTACGCCGACTACGCAGCTACTGGCCGTAATAACCGCATTTTGAAAAAAGAAATTATCCCATTTCAGTATCTCTCTAGCGGTTATAAATATATGCGCGATCAGCTGCTGTACACCAATATAAAGTTTAAAAATATAGATGCAACACCCACTCTTATTGCGCCTAACACCACCAGCGTAACCGTTATGGTTGTTGGCGAAACCGCACGAGCAGAAAACTTTGCTTATCAAGGTTATAAACGCAGCACCAACCCTTATACACAAAAGCATAATGTAACGTATTTTAATAATGTCGCCTCGTGCGGTACGGCAACAGCTGTATCTGTGCCGTGTATGTTTTCATTGCAAACACAAGATAACTTTGATCGATTAGCAGCCGACAACCAACAAAACCTGATTGACCTAGCACAACAAGCTGGCAGCGATGTGCTGTGGGTTGATAATAACAGCGGCTGTAAAAACGTATGCACCCGTGTTGTTAACATTGATATCCCGCCCAACCCATCAGCGCTTTGCGATGGAAAATATTGTTTTGATGAAGCACTTATTGCTCCACTTAAACGCAAACTCGCTAATTTAAGCCAAGCTAATACCGTTATCGTCCTACATATGATGGGCTCACACGGACCAACCTACTTTAAGCGCTACCCAGAAAAGTTTAAGCAATTTACGCCCACGTGCGACAGAAGCGACATTCAAAACTGCTCTCTCGATGAATTAGTTAATACCTACGACAATACAATTGCGTACAGCGACTTTGTTAACGCCCAAGTAATTGATCAATTAAAAATGCTGCCAAACAACATAGATAAGCAATTTTTATATGTCTCTGACCATGGTGAATCACTTGGCGAAGCCGGTGCGTATTTACATGGTTTTCCGTATAGCTTTGCACCTAGCACACAAACACACGTCCCCCTTTATATGTGGGCTGATGAGCATAATCAGCGTATTACCAATACCTGCTTAGCTAATTTAGACACCACTGCTGCACGCTCACACAACAATATTTTTCACACCCTTTTAAATTTAATTGGCATTAAAAGCAAAACGTATCAGGCATCGCTCGATTTACTTGCTAGCTGTCAAACAACATCAAGCGAAATACAACTATGAGTAATAAAACCGTTATAAAACGCCAAGGCTTAATGCGCCTTATTTTTACCTTAAGCCATTCTTTTAACGGCTTAAAATGGATGAGCCGATTTGAAGCCGCGTTTCAACAAGAGCTAGTACTGTTTTCGTTACTCGGTGTGTTTGTGTGGCTACAAGAAATTGCACTAAGCGATAAATTACTTCTTATAGCCAGCCTGCTTTTTGTATTGTTTGCTGAACTGGTAAATACAGCCGTTGAGGTTGTAGTTGATAGGATTGGCAGCGAATACCATGAGCTTTCGGGTCTTGCTAAAGATATTGCCTCAGCCAGTGTGTTTATAGCCATGCTAATTACTGCTCTTATTTGGTGGGCTGTATTATGGGCTTAACACTTAAAAGTAATAATTTTACAGTCAAGCAAGCGCTTGGTCCTGTTTGGATTTTTGTTGTATTTACTATTTTGGCACTGAGTTTTTTAACACTTGCCCGCTTTGGTTTGAGTGTTTGGCAAGGTGAGCGTGTATTTGGATCGCATGCGTGGTTGTCTATATTTATAGGTGGTTTAAGGGTAGATATAGCCACTTTAAGCTACATTATTATGCCCGCATTACTACTGACTTTAGTTATGCAAAGCATAGGGTGGCAAAATAAAGTACGCGGCCTAATTAAAATTTACTTAGTGGCTATGTCGGCTTTACTTGTTTTTTTTGAAGTGATTACACCTACATTTATAAACGAATACGATTTACGCCCTAACCGCTTATTTATAGAGTATTTAATTTACCCTAAAGAAGTCTCAAAAATGATTTTTTCGGGCTATAAGTTAGAGGTACTTATTGCTTTTATAGCACTTATTTTAAGCTGTAAATTTGCAAGTAAAGTATTTAGCAATCAATGGCAAAGCAAGTCATCACTAACGAAGCTAAATCAATCAATTTTAGCGTTAGTTTTAGTATGCTTAACTATTTTAGGCGCGCGTAATTCATTAGGGCACAGGCCGCTAAACCCCGCTATGGTCTCGTTCTCTACTGATCACTTACTTAACGACTTAACCCTTAACTCACTTTATAGCGTCGCGTTTGCGGTAAAACAACTCTCTAACGAGCAATCAAGCCAAGAGTATTATGGCAAAATGCCTACCGATGAATTGCTTAGTATTGTACGCAGTAACATGCAAAATACGCCGGCCAAATTTAGCGACTCAACTGCCCCAACAAATACGTTCCATGAAGCAAGCAATACAGGTAAGCAAAAAAACCTAGTCATTATTTTACAAGAAAGTTTAGGCGCTCGTTACGTAGGCACACTGGGCGGTTTACCGCTTACACCTAATATAGACGCCCTTTATAGACAAGGCTGGGGATTTGATAATTTATATGCAACAGGCACACGCTCGGTACGTGGAATTGAGGCTGTAATTACAGGATTTACACCCACACCATCGCGTGCGGTTGTTAAGCTTGATAAATCACAACGTGACTTTTTTACTATTGCTGACTTTTTAGCGAAGAAAAATTACAACACACAATTTATTTATGGTGGCGAAAGCCACTTTGATAACATGCGCAGCTTCTTTTTAGGTAATGGCTTTAAAGATATTGTAGATACTAATAACTTTAATAAAATAGATTTTAATGGCTCGTGGGGCGCATCAGACGAAGACTTATACGACCAAGCAGATCTCGAACTCACTAAACTTAAACAACAGAATAAACCCTTTTTGAGCCTTATATTTTCAAGCTCTAATCACAGCCCATATGACTTTCCAGACGATAAAATAACGCTGTACGACAAGCAAAAGCAAACCCGAAATAATGCTGCAAAGTATGCCGATTACGCACTAGGTAAGTTTATTAAAAAAGCTAAAAAATCGAGCTACTGGGACGACACTGTATTTATAGTTATTGCAGATCACGATTCACGCGTATCGGGCTCGAGCTTAGTTCCTGTTGATCACTTTAAAATCCCGGCCGTTATTTTTGGTAAAGGCATTCCCCATAAACGCGATGACCAGCTAGCTAGCCAACTCGATATTCCCGTGACTTTACTGTCTTTAATTGGTGCAAGTGGCAAGCACCCTATGATAGGCCATGATTTATCAAAGCCAATTAGCAACAATAAACAACGCGCCATGATGCAATACGACAAAAACTTTGCCTATATGCACGGTAATAAAGTGGTGGTGTTGCAACCACAAAAACCAGCAACCACCTATACGTATAGTAATAATCAGCTTGTACCATGTGAAAACGATGAGCAACTGATTAAAAAAGCTCTCGCCCACGCGAACTTAGGTAACTTAGCTTATACAAACGGTTGGTATCATTAACCAAGTGACTTGATAATAAAGCCTTGTTAAAGTAACAAGGCTATTTTTATAAACCGAGTAAACATGAAAATCCTCGTTATTGAAGACTCCGAAGCACTAAGACGCAGCTTGCAAGTTGGCCTTAGCAACCTTGGCTTTACCGTAGATGAAACCGGTGATGGCTCAGAAGGTTTAAGCATGGCACTGACTGGAAACTACGACCTCCTCGTACTTGATTTAATGCTGCCGAGTGTTGATGGCATGAGTATTTTACAAGCACTACGTAGCAGTAATAGCCAAAGCCGTGTGCTTATTTTATCTGCACGAAGTGAACCTCAAGATAAAATTAACGGCCTGATGAAAGGCGCTGACGACTATTTAACTAAGCCATTTTCGTTTGAAGAACTCCATGCTCGTGTCCTTGCATTACTTCGTCGTGGATCACTGCAAAACCAACAAAACACACTGACAGTAGGCGACTGCGTATTAGATCTCTCGCTTAAAACGCTTCATTACAAGCAACATGCCATTGAGCTCACTCGTAATGAATATAAAATAATAGAATGCTTATTTAATACTCCTGAGCGGGTGTTAGGACTAGAGTTTATAAGTGAAGCGGTGGTAGGCCAATTTGATATGCTCTCTAAAAATGCGCTTGAAGCACACATATCTACTATACGTAAAAAAGTAAGACAGTTTGATGGCGAGCTCCCTATAAAAAACAAACGTGGATTTGGTTATGTCGCAACAACAAAATAAAAGTCACTCAATAAAACGTAAACTGGTTAATAATATTAGCGCGGTACTTTCGGTGATTTTATTCACCATATTTTTAACCGTTGATTTAAGTGTGGATACTTGGGTGGAAGATCAGTTCAATCAGTCTTTAACTAACAAAGCTAACTACTTAAAAACCTTAGTTGAAGATGACAACAACGTGGTTGAATTTGATTTTGCTGGCGAGTTTATGTCGGAGTATGAAGCTGCAGATGCCACGGAGTTTTACCAGCTGTGGCATGGCCGTGATGTGTTTGAGCGCTCGGACTCATTAGAACTTTATAAAAATGCTAACCTGCCCTTTTTAGAAATGCCGATAAACGAATCTAAAATTATAGATTACGAGCTTCCTAACGGGCGTGATGGCCGCGCACTCATAAGTCACTTTGTAGCTCAAAAAGATGATAAAAACCCCACTCATTCTGCTGTTTTTAATACCATGACTCTTGCGATTGCTGCGCCGACAGCGGAACTTAATAAAGTACTTATTATTATTGATGTGGTCTTTATTTTAACCTGTGTGCTTGGTGTGTTTGGTGTGCGCTATTTAGTGACACGTATTGTAAATAAAGGCCTGCACCCGCTACACAACTTAAACGACCAAATTAAGTTACTCGATATTACCGGCGTGGCACAAACCATAGAAAGCGACTTTAAAGTAGATGAAATAGAACCCATACGTAACGAGCTAAATAAGTTTATTACCGTTAATCAGCAACTCTATAGTAATGAAAAACGCCTAACAAGCGACATTGCACATGAGCTAAAAACCCCAATAGCTGAACTAATAAGTCTTTCAGAAGTGGCTATTCGCTACCCAGACGATAAACGTATTAGCGACACCTATACCAGTGATGTACTTAATATTTCACAGCGCATGAAAACAATTGTTAGCAACCTATTATTATTGCAGCGCTCAAGTAGCAGTACAATGCAATTAAATGCACAAAGCATCATTTTAAATAACTTAGTAAATCAAGTTATTGATGAGCTGACCTTTAAGCACCCAAGTATTAAAGCGCGTTTAAATAATGTGATAAGTGACGAACTTACACTTAATGCTGACGAATTTAGTTTAAATACCATTTTGTGTAACTTAATCGATAACGCACTATTTTATGGACTCCCTGAGGCGCCAATTAAATTAACTGCGGTAAATAACAACACAAACATGACCATTTCTGTTAGCAACAAAGTAAATCAACCATTAAGTAATGAACAGCTAACCGCTATTTTTGACCCGCTCTATCAGCTAGATTCATCTAGAACTAATAACCAGCGCCACGGTTTAGGGTTATCTATTGTGCAGAGCTTATGCAACTTAAATGGCTTTACTATTACGGCCAGTAATACCGAAAACAATACGCTAACGTTTATATTAACGTTACCTCTGAAGTAAATTTAGGTTAGTATTTACACTACTAACCTTCGAGATTTTAAGGACAAACCATGAATGCTCTTATCCGTGTTAGCCACTTTTTTATTGTGGCGCTACTTATAACATTTAGCCTTAACAGCTATGCAGCTCCTGCCTTATATAAAATAGAAAAAAATGGCGTCAGCTCTTACTTATTCGGCACTGTACACGTTGGTGATGCCAGCATGAAAGGCTTACCTAAAAATGTAACCGATGCAATTAGTGCAAGCAAAGAAGTGATTGTTGAGGTTGATATAAGCAAACTTACACCCCTTGAAATGCAGCAGCGTTCAATGCCATTTATGATGCTAGGCAACGGTAAAACATTGCAAACTGAGCTTTCAAAGCAAAACTATACCAAGCTAAAAGACTACTTTGCTAAAAAGTCGATTGATATTGCTATGTTTAATGGCTTAAAACCATGGGCTGTTATGGTGACTATGATGCAAATTGAATTTCAAAATGCAGGTTATTCAGATAAAACAGGCATAGATAAGCAAGTACTTGCTTACGCTAAAGAGCATAAAATAAAAATAGGTGAGCTTGAAACACTAGAGCAACAACTACAGATGTTTGATGGCATGGCGCTACTGAGCAATGAAATGATTGAAGAAACCTTTGAGCAGCTAAGCGATATTAATACTTACTTCATCAAACTAGTTAATGCCTGGAAAAACGGTGATATGGATACACTAACCGATTACTACAACATGAGTTTTGATGACAGTAACTACGGTGAAATTAGCGAGCAAGTTATGCTAACTAATCGCAATAATAACTGGGTTAAACAACTCACACCGCGTTTAGCAAACGAGCAACTATTTATTGCTGTGGGTGCGCTACATTTGCCTGAAAAACACGGTTTACTTAAACAGCTACGAGATAAAGGGTTTAGCGTTACTCGCCTTTAAAATAAAGAACATTTGAGCGAAGTATCGCTCAAATGTTCTCACCGTTTTTAATTAAAGTCTTCCATTTTTAAGTAGTTCTCTATTCCTTTAATTTTGTCTGCCGCATGATGATTTACATAAATCACGGTACTTGTATTGGCAGCACAAATTTTCTCGATTAGTAGTAGTACACGCTGCCTGTTTGCTTCATCTAAACCTAAGCAAGGTTCATCTAAAATAAGTAACGTTGGATGCTTTACCATAGCTCGTACAATTAACAGCATACGTTGATCGCCGTACGAAAGTTGGGTGAATGAGGTGTTTTGCTTGTCACTTAAACCAATAAATGCCAGCCACTGCTGAGCAATATTAATTTGTGCGTCACTCGGTTTTTGATATAAGCCTATGCTGTCGTAAAAGCCCGAAATAACTGTATTTAAGGCCGATATACTTACGCGATAATCCATATGTAGCGCGTTAGATATAAAACCAATATGCTGTTTTATATCCCAAATACTCTCTCCGCTTCCGCGTTTAAAACCAAATACTTCAATGTCGTTGTTATAACACTGTGGGTTATCACCTGTTATTAAATTTAATAGGCAGGTTTTACCTGAACCGTTCGTCCCACTAAGCTGCCAATGCTGATGCTTTTTTATAGTCCAATTAAGATTTTCGAATATGCTTACGTCACTATAACTAACTTTAGCATTACTCAATTTAACTAAGGTATTACCAGTGAATGCCTTTTGCTCTTGCTCGGCGTCAGGAGATGGCACATCTAATGAAGTATGTTCTAAATGGAGTAGTTTTAGTAAGTCACTTAATTGCTCACTACTTGGCTTTGCTAAAGTATGTAACAAGCTGCCTTGGTTTACATAACCATAGTGAGTAATGAATGAAGGGATTTCGTCTAGGCGGTTTAGTACAAAAACAAAAGTAACCGTGTGGCTAAGCTCTATGAGTATTTTATTAAGCTGCTGGCAAGATTGTACGTCGAGTCCATCAAATGGCTCATCAAGCACGACTAACTCGCTCTGGGAGCTGAGTGCTTTAATAAGTAGGAGTTTACGAGTTTCACCGGTTGAAAGATCTCTAAAATGCCTATTCAGTAATGAGCTAAATTTAAATAATTCTATTAGCTGCGCCAATAACTCACCATTATTACTATGCTCTGCAAATATAAGGTCTTTAACGAGGCTATGCTTTTCATACTCTAATTCTTGGGCCAGTAACTGTTTATGCGAATCAGAAGACACGAGCATAAGTTTATTTATACTACTTGTACGCTTACCACTTTCGCACTTAGCTTCGCCGACTAGCGCAGCTGTTAATGCAGATTTACCTGCTCCATTAGCACCTAGAAGCAACCAATGTTCTCCTAGATTCACTTGCCAATCTAGGTTGCATATATCATAACGACTTTTGCCTTGCCCTTGTAAGTAACCATTAAATTGCTCAAGCGTAATTGACTGCACTCACTTTCCCTAATAGACCTTAAAACAGTAAATTAACGCATATTAAAAGTGCTTAGCAAGCTTGTTATCTGCAAAATTAATTTATTTCACTCACAACGCTAATACTATTTAATGCGTCTTTAATTGCTTGCTGACTTATTGGTTTATGAATATGAAGGTTAGCGCCGTATTTATAAACTCGCTCCATATCATTTTGTGAGGTGTTTGCTGTTATAACAATAATTGGCATTACTTTATTAAGCTCTGATCGTATTTTTTTTATAGCCTCAAACCCATCCATTACTGGCATATTTAAGTCCATAAAAATAATATCATATTGATTTTCACTCACCATATCGCACGCGACTTTGCCGTTTTCAGCGCAGTCATAGTTTAATTTTAGCAAGCCAAGTATACGGGTCAGTAGCATGGTATTTAATGGGTTATCTTCAACAACTAAACACGTTAGCTTGTCGTTTACTTTAAGAGGTGTTGGGAGGGTTTTACTTATTGTCACTGGTAAATACAAAGATACCAAAGCACCATGAGTTTTATTATTTGTAAAAGTAATTTCACCATGCAGTGCTTTTACAACGTATTGAACCCGGGTTAGGCCTGTTCTTAACCCTTGAAAGTGATTGGTTTGTTTAAATGAGTCAAATTCCAGGTCAGTAATTTTCTTCGAAAAGCCACTGCCAGTATCACTCACCGTTAAATGAAATTCATCATTAAAAAGCTTTGCAGAGACAGTAATTTCACCTTCTTTCGTAAACTTAATAGCGTTACTAATTAATTCTGTAAGTGTGTGCTGCAAACGTTGGTGATCTAATTTACATACACAATTTAACGATTCATCTAAACAACTAACTAGTTTTAGGCCTTTTTGCTGACATGCATACTCGTAAGCTATTACTACTTTGTTACACGACTCTAAAAGGTTTTCATCTTTTAAATGCGGTATCCATTTACCTGCGCTTAAAGCCTGTAAGTCCTGTAGCTCATCTAATATAGCTATTAACCTAAGCGCACAATAATTAGCTTGGGTTTTAACGCTTTGCTGAGTATCAGAAACCTCCAGATCCTCAATAGACGTAATAAGCCCTTGCAAAGGAGTCCTAAATTCGTGACTTGCTCTAGCAATAAAGTGCTCTTTATTTTGGCTTGTTTGATGAACAAAATCTTTTTGTTTTTGTAGTTTTATAAGCGTATCTGAAATCTCTTTTTCCATTGGCATAAAAACAAATCTTAGCTCAACAAGTAGCAGCACCATTGCCAATAACCAGCATAATATCTCTAGGTTGGCGACTCTGTTAATTTTTTTAACAGCTTGGGACTCAAATAAGCTAACAGCTTTATCAAGCTTAGCTAATAGCGTTTCAACATGCCCTATTGAAAAAAGAGACTGGTTTACCTCACCTTCTTGATACAAAAGCCTCTCAGTTTGCTCTACATATTCTAATACTGTCTTATCCAAGCCAGTAGTTACACCAAAATATAAATCCACTAATGCTGAATCTAAATAAATGTATTCATCGTCAGAATTTTTTGTTAAAAGTGTTTGGTGGGATTTTTTAAATGTATTGAGAGATTTCTCAAGCGATTCTGTATGAAGTGGTGAATAATTACTAATGTTGAGTATGGCATTGCTATGCCACGCTATTTTTTGCGACAGCATTCTTTGCTTACCAGCGATGTTAATAACTTTTGCATCGTATTTTTGAACGGAAAAACTATATTGTAACAATAGAGCAGAACCACTGATTAAAAGAGCAATAGTCAATAACGCCCATCGATATCGCTTTCTAACACTTTTAATAATATCGAACATGCAAAATCCTGTTTTTTATTTAAGTGTAGACTAATTTTATAAAACAAAAAATCAGTCAGAGTAATTATGTTTTTAAGTTAATAAGCAATAAAAAGCCCAGCAAAAGCTGGGCATATATAAAGGTAAGCGTTAACGATTCTCTAATCGATTATAGTCAAACATCCCATATTCTATTCCTCGATATTTTTTAGCCGTTTCGTGCAATGTATCGCTGTATTGCCAAAACTGTGGGTGAGTACGACGAATACCATATTTACTTTTTAAAGCGCGGTAATCAGCTTCAATTTGCATCATTGGTAATTGCTCAGCAAAAGCATTTACTTGTTGCTCGTTATTTAAATACCAAATGGCAGCTGGATAATCACCGATAAAGCCAGGAACGATTGTTGCTGTATCTTCATCATAAGCACGCTGACCATCTTCGTTTAATAAACTAGATATATTATAGTGCGCATTATGGTGAATAATAGTGTAGCCCTTATGACTATTATCTTCTTGCTTTACAAGTATAAAAGAAAGCTGAGGTAGCAAGTTAACCGCTTTTGCTGGCATATTGCTTATTACATTTAACGGCTTTGGAACTTCAGTGTAGTTGTATCGTTCACTTAGAACTGGCGCTAAGGCTTCTTTCATTAAAGTATATAGCTCATGTTGTGGATCATCAGTTTTATAATTGATACCACTTGGCTGACTAAACTCTCGATTATTTTTAAAGAATTTAGATAAGTCTGGTGGTGAATTACGATACCACTGTTTTTTAATTTGATTACGCTTTTCTTCTGGAAGTAACGATAAAAAGCTTTGCTCCCCTTCTAAACGTAAAAAATCCATGTATAGCCGTGTAACCATTTGATGGCCAATATTGCCATACACATCAAAGCCTGCCACGAGCAAATAGTGAATACGTTCAAATAACGCATAATCAAGTATCCACGTGGTTTTAGGCTCTTGACCAATAAAGCCTTTAACAACGGTTGCACTATCAAAGTGGCGGAAGATAGTCAGTGCCGCATTTTTATTATGCCCATCACCTTTCCAAAGTAAGTCGGTTGTAAGATGCTCACCACCTTTAAACATTTCGTTAGCAAGCTCAATTTTTGCCTGTAAATATTTTTTCTCACGAACTGAATACTTAACCCAGCTTGAAATAGGTAAAGCATTACTTTCCTCAGCGGCAGGAAGTTCTAAAGCTTCTTCATGCTGCATTAGCATTTCGCCTACAGCAGGCGTAGCAACTTTACCTGGATCAGCAAATGCCACCCAAAAATTATCATTAATTACATTTAATGCAATTTGACCACGACAAACAGGTCCTTTAATAAAGCCCATAATAATCAATTCAGCTTCATCTAGCATAAATTGGTATTTTGAATTAATGGGAATAACTTCAAAAGTTTTAAATGGGTTAGATGCCGATTCTGGTTTATAACTTGGCATTTGCGTAACTGTATAATCTGGTGCAATAAACTGCTCGTATAAGCGCAGTAACTTAGCTTCATTAAGCTCAAGCGGTAAATGCGTTTTAGAAAGTATTGTTGTACGCTCTTGCATAAAGCGATAATAAACACGACTAACTTTAGGATCGTCATATGGACGACGCGTATTTATTAATTTTATTGTTTCACCAGGAGGCGTACTCGAACGAACTAGTTTAAAAAAACTTTGTGGGTTTTCTGACGTAAAATAAATATGTGCTAAAAACCAATGTTCATAAATATAACGTGCTGATAACTGATACTTTAAATCGTCTTGATTTAAAAATGCTTCCCAACCCGTTATTTTATTCTGATCAAATTTACTTGGCGGCTTAATGTGTGACATTTTACCGCCATTTTTAAGCCAGTCCTGTAAGTGATTAAACTCTTCACGCGAAACACCTGGTAAACCATAAGGCATGCCGCCATGAGGCTGATCATCTGCTAATCTATCAAACTCCCCCATTGTTGCACAGGTTTGTGAACGCCCTAACGAAAAATCAAATTCATCATCTAAAACTTCATTAACTGGTAATTCATAGCTTTGCTTTAATACCAAGCTGTTAAACAACACACTGCCCGCTAAGTTAGCCTCTTCACTTTGCATGCGTTCATTAAGCACTGGGGTAAAGTTTTTTTCTCGCCATTGCTTAGTATTTGTTGCATCAAACAATAAACGGCTTGGGGTTGTTGCCAATAAACGAGTTCCATCGTAAACAAGTTCTTTACTCAAGCCACGGTCAATACCTTCAGGGGATGACAGCTTAAGCTGACAAGGTGCGTCGTAACAACCGTGGCAAACAACACAGCGGGTATCGAGTACTGGTTTCACGTTTTGTAAAAAATCAGCTCCAGCACGAGTAGAATGTGGAACGATACGCTCTTGCGCTTGCTCTGGTCCAAATAAATCATTGTAATGTGCATTACCTAAGTAAGCACAACCACTAAGGATAATTAATACAAATGTACTTATTATTATTTTTTTCATTCGTCCTCGTCACCTAAATCGAAGGTGGGCATCATGTCCATTTGAGGAGAAACGAATGTCTTCTGACCTTCAGTATTCAAAACAATACTTAAGAGAGGCCCATGCGTTAATGTTATCTGCGCATCATGCTCTTGCTCTAATAGACTTAAATACAGAGAATCAGTTATAAGCAACTCATAACCGCTAACGGTAATAGCTACACTGCTATCTTCACTTGGATTTTGGCAAATTTGAGCAAGTAACTCATCATCAAGTCCAATTGATATTTCAAAATCAGGCTGCTCTAAATCTCTATCACTTAATGATTCATCTAATAGAAATAAAGGAAGGGTTAAATTGCTATCTTGTTCAAATTCCATTGCGTTCTCTGCACTTTATGACGATTTAATTGGCGAGTATTATAACAAACTAGCGAGTAAATTAACGCTAAAGCTAATGTAACTGTTAAACGTCATCTATAACAGATTCGATCACCGAAAATACAGCACCTTGAGGGTCGCATATAACACTAAAACGACCAACATCGGGGGTATCTGTTGCAGGAACACATACTTGTCCACCTAAGCTAGCGGCTTTATTTACTGCTGTATCGCAACCCTCTACTGCAAAATAAATCATCCAATGAGCAGGAATATCTTCAGGCCAGTCGCTTGTCATCTTAAGCATACCGGCAATTGGCTGTCCATCGACCAAAAACAAAGTGTAGTTCATACCTTCCATTGGCTTTATTTCACTTTCCCAGCCTAGTAAAGTACAGTAAAAGTCTCTACTTACTTTATTATCTCTCGTTGCTAACACATGCCAATAAGGCGTATTTAACTCCCCTAAGTGCTTACAACCTTTATGCTCACCTCCTTGCCATAGTGCAACAGTGGCACCTACAGGATCTTTTAACATCAACATTCGTCCTGCATTCATAACATCATCCGGGCCAACAATAATTTCAGCACCTAGCTCTTTCGCTTTTGCAGCACAGTTGGGTGTTGATGTGAGTGGATGTTAATTACGCGTATTTTACTTTTCTACAGACGTAAAAAAGCCCGACTCATTAGATTCGGGCTTTCTACAATGTGAGGTCGGTGCGCTACGCAGTAGGATGTCGTGGTGCCCACAGCGGTGGAGAGTCACTTAGCAAATACTACTGAATTAGCCGACTGAGATATTGAGAAATTTTATTGTGATTTTGGTGTGATTTTAAGCGTCGGGAGTCGTCGCTACGCTCGCCCGACCTACATGATGGGTGTTGACGAGTGTATTAATTGTACGAATCTGACTTTTCTGCAGACGTAAAAAAGCCAGAATCGTTAAATTCGGGCTTTCTACAATTTGAAGCCTGGTAATGTCCTACTTTCACNATTCGGGCTTTCTACAATTTGAAGCCTGGTAATGTCCTACTTTCACATAGCAAATGCTACACTATCATCGGCGCTGTTTCGTTTCACTACTGAGTTCGGCATGGGATCAGGTGGGTCCAAAACGCTATTGTCACCAAGCAAATTTGGGCGTTAATTCGTATTTCTACGCACTAACTGAATTTGGAAAATATCTGATAATATTTTTTAAGTCTTTTCAGTAATATCTACTTTAGTTATATTAACTTCTGTCTAAACTGTCGCATAAAACGCGTTTGGCGTTGTATGGTTAAGCCTCA
>NZ_JADYXB010000031.1:0-47822 GCF_015864485.1 Pseudoalteromonas sp. SWN166 | reverse complement strand
GAACGAGTGAAACGTTATATTCTTCCAGAAAAAAGAAAACGGCCCAAAAGTAGGACCGTTCGAATTTCAAAAACTCGGTACACCATTAAGTCAAAACATGCTTAACTGAATGGTGTTAGCTGACTAAGGCGGCTTTAGTGGAGTATGCTTAAATATTGATTACTGTACTTTTGAAAACTCTTCTTTGGAGATCTCACCGTTTCCATCAACATCTAAATCATCAAAAATCTTTACAAGCTGAGGATTAACCTTCGCTTCTTCCATCGAAATCGCGCCGTCGCCATCTGCATCAAAAGAGGCAAAGTCTACTGCTGCGTATGCTGCTGATGAAGATGCTAAAACGATAACTGCAAGTGTTGTATTTAATGTTTTCATAATAATATTCCTAGTAAAATGGGAAGTCCTTTTCAAAGATCCCTGACTGTGAAAAATGTTTAACCTAAAGAGGTTAATTAGTAATTAGCAAACTCTTCTTTAGAAAGCTCGCCGCTACCATCTGTGTCTAGCTCAATAAACTCAGCCATTAAATCCGTATCAACTGCCGCTTCGCTTGGGCTAATTGTGCCGCTACCATCGATATCAAGGCTGTCAAAATCTGATGCTGCTAATGCAGCTGAAGAAGACGCTAGTGCTATAAGTGCTAATGCTTTATTTAAATGTTTCATAACTTAATCCTTCAATGTTCTATCAAAAAAATTGCTTCGTTTAACTTAAAACGTAATTTTTCACTTCCTTGTTATCCTCTTTCGTAAGCTCCCTTGCCTACTTAGGTTGTCTTTGGCAACTCAGGATAAATACTTTAAATTAAGCTTCTGAAAATTCTTCTTTTGATAACTCACCATTTTGGTCAGTATCAAGTTCAGAGAACATGCTCATTAATTTTGCGTCTACTGATGCTTCTGCTTGGCTAATTGTGCCACTGCCATCCACATCAAGTGTGTCAAAGTCTGTTGCAGCAAAAGCGGCTGAAGAAGATGCAATAGCGATAAGTGCTAAAGTTTTATTAATGCTTTTCATAATATGTATCCTTCAAATTTATGTGTGCGATTAAGTATTTCACTTTGAATCACGATTTCGTTCAGTACACCTAGACTATTACAACTTAGATGCCAACATTTAAAAGCTATTAAATTTCAGATAGTTAAATGTAAAACTCATAAAAAGAAAGGATTTTAAAGTAATTACTGTTGCCTTTTAGCAACGCACTTCAAAGTGGATATATTAAAACTATTAAAAACATATAGTTATGTTTAGATAAAAAGATACATTTTTAAATGTATGGAAATTAAAGAAGGGGATTTATAGAATAATTCAGATAAATTTTAACGAGGTAGATTTAATAACACAAAAAAAACCACAACAAATAATACGTAATGCACTGTTTTATTTAAATAATAATTTTAATTATAAAAACAATAAAAAGTATTTTATAAATACTGACGTCAAACACCTTTTTGTTGCAAATAAGCGAAAAGCTATTTATTCAACGGTAGGTTCGAGCGCTGAAGGGTCTATAAAATGCTCTTTCATAAAAGTTTTCATTTCATCCTCGCTTGCTAGTAACTTAATTCCACAACGCACGCCTGCGACATGTTCTTTAACACTGCAAATTTCGCCTTCAAAACTTTTATCACTGCTATTGAGTATTACTGTGCATTGCATATCTTTAATATTTTCATCTTGCTGATCGCCTCTAATATCAAACATTACTCCTGTTAGCGAAATATCTTTAATGAGGCCTTCAAGTACTCTGTCGTCACTTAGTTTTAGCTTTGCAGGTAATAAGGTAGGTATACGCGTTTGCGAGCGTAGTGCAAATAACTGTACCTGCTTAGGGTAGTTAATAAATATAAGCTTAGCCGGGTGAGACGCAACCGACATTATTTGTTGGCGAAACGCTATAACTTGCCCGCCGCCACCTTCAATTAATGCTCTAACAACAACCATTACACCATCACGTAAATAGTCACTACTAGCAGGTAAACGTCTAGAGTTTGGGTAATTTAAAATAATAAATTTATTTTCAAGCAAACCAACAAACTCGGTTTTTACACGTTTACTGTCGGTTGGGGTTAATATTTCTAAATCGACCAAACCACTTGTAGTTAGTTGATGTAATTTATCTAGATTTGAAGTTGGCATATCCCTTTCCCACTAACTTGTATTTTAAAATTTAAACGACTCGTTTAACCACGCCAAAATGTAGGCGTAAATAGCACTAATAAGGTAAATATTTCTAGGCGACCAAACACCATTGCAATGGTCAGTAACCATTTAGCACCATCGGTTATGGCACCATAGTGCGAGGCTACATCACCCAAGCCGGGGCCTAAGTTATTTAAACAAGCAGCAGTGGCTGAAAACGCCGTTATATTATCCATACCCGTGCCCATAAGCGCTAACATTATAATAATAAACACCAACGCATAAGCAGAGAAAAATCCCCACACAGCTTCTACTACTTTATCTGGCAGCGCCTTTCTACCCAGCTTGATTGAATATATAGCACGAGGATGAACCAAACGATTGAGCTCACGCACACCCTGCAAATAAAGTAGGAATACGCGCACTACTTTCATACCACCACCGGTAGAGCCTGCACAGCCACCAATAAAGCTCGAAAATATAAGTAAAATAGGTAAAAACAAAGGCCAAGTTGAAAAGTTATCAGTAGCAAAGCCTGCCGTTGTACTCATAGAAACAGCTTGAAATAACGCCTGATCGAGGGTTTCATCGCCATTAGCAAATATTTCATTAGAGGAAAGTACGGTAAAACAAATAACCACCAGCGCTAATTGAATACACAAAAACACCTTAAACTCAGGGTCTCGAATATAAACTTGTACGTTTCGGCTCGCCACAGCGGCGTAATGCAGGGAGAAGTTAACGGCGGCTATAATTAAAAAGAACACACAAATAAAGTTAATTACAGGGCTATCAAAGTGCCCCATAGAGGCATCGTAAGTAGAGAAACCACCAATAGCCACCGTTGAGAATGCATGACATATAGCATCAAACCACTCCATTCCTGCAGCCCAATAAGCCAGCATACAAGCAATAGTAAGCGACACATAAATATACCAAAGATGCTTTGCTGTATCGGCAATTCGCGGGGTCATTTTGGAGTCTTTTACAGGCCCTGGTATTTCAGCACGATATAACTGCATACCACCAACACCAAGCATAGGTAGTATAGCGACAGCGAGTACGATTATACCCATACCGCCAAACCACTGGAGTTGCTGGCGATAAAATAACACCGACTTAGGTAAGTACTCAATACCGGTAAGTACTGTAGCGCCGGTGGTTGTTAAGCCAGAGAATGCTTCAAACACCGCATCGGCGAGCGATAAATTAGGTTCTTGTAAAAATATAAGCGGCAAGGACGCAAACGCCCCAAGTACCAGCCAAAACAAAACAACAATTAAAAAGCCTTCACGTGCTTTTAAGTCACCGTTTTCATGGCGGTTTGGGTAATAAGCCATCATGCCAATAACAACACTAAAGATAAATGCTAAAACAAAAGGAACACCACCACCGTCTTTATATATTAAAGACACCAGTGCCGGAGGCACCATGGTAATACTAAACAGCGCAACAAGTTGGCCAAGAATTTTTATGATGGTACGAAATTGCATTTAGCTTGTCGCTTTTATTATTAGTAAATTCAGGCTGAGTAGTATCAGCCAAATTAAATAGGGTCAGTATGCATTACATGCAATTTGTGTAGGTTATTACTCTTTAATAGTTAACTCAACTGCGCCGTGACTTAAATCAAAAATATCTTTGATTGCTTGCTGAGCTTCGCGGCTATCTATTGTAATCACCCATTCAATATTAGCAGTAAATTGCTTATCAATATTAAGCACTTGATACTTTGTTTTTAATGACTGCTCAATAGCACCTTGCATGCTGTATTCACTACTCCCAGTAATTTCAACACTGGGAACTTTAAGTACCGTTTGCAATTTTACTAATGCATTATTTAATGAGCCACCATAAGCTCGTACTAATCCGCCCGTGCCTAATTTTATTCCGCCAAAGTAACGTGTAACTACAGCTGTTATTTCGCCAAGGCCCGAACCCACCAGCACATTTAACATAGGCTTTCCTGCCGTGCCATTTGGTTCACCATCATCCGAAAAACCATAAACATGGCTTCCCCCGGGGTTACCTGCCACATGTGCCCAGCAGTTATGACGCGCATCGCTATACTTTTCTTCAATGCTTTTAATAAATGCTTTAGCTGAATTTAAATCGGGGGTATGTGCAATGTGAACTATAAACGTACTTTTTTTAATTTCTTCTTGATGAAAAACGTCAGCAGCGGGATATTTATATTCAGACATATTTTAAACTTGTAAAAAGGGGGCCAAAAGGCCCCTTTAAATAATGTACGTATTTTAACGTGTATAAACTAATTAGTGTTAACTAGAATTAATCGAGCGCTAAATCTCGTGTCATATTTTCTAAGCTATCTTCGTGAACAATAATGTTATCTTCAATACGAATACCGCCAAATGGTTTAAATGACTCAACCTTTTCCCAATTAATAAACTGCTTATTATCGGTTTGCGCTAAATCACCAAGCAGTGAATCAATGAAGTATAAACCCGGTTCAATAGTAAACACTTGGTTTTTCTCTATTCGACGAGTACAACGCAAGAACGGATGCCCTTCTGGCGATGGCTGATGAGTGCCTTTTTCGTCACTCATAAAGCCGCCCATATCATGCACTTGTAAACCAAGGTGATGCCCTAGACCATGCGGGAAGAAAGTAGAGGTAATTTTACGCTCAACAATTTCTGTCGCTGGTAAATTAACAATTTTAAAATCACTTAGAATTTGTGCTATACGGTTATGGCATTCAACGTGTAAATCACCATAAAGCATACCCGGCTTTAAACCTTTACCTAATTCAATTTGTTGAACCGTCATAGCTTGCACAAGCTCAGCAAACTCACCCTGCTTTTTAAAATCATAAGTTCGGGTAATATCAGCAGCGTAACCATTAAAGTTTGCACCGGCGTCAATTAAAAATGAGTTATGCGTGTGTGGCGCTTTTGGATCAAAATGCGTGTAATGCAAAATAGCGCAGTTTTCGTTAAGCGCAACAATGTTGCCGTACGGCATTTCATTTTCGCTTTGACGTGTAGCCATTAAGTACGCTTGTTGAATATCGAACTCACTGCCGCCATTAAAAAATGTATCGCGCGCAGCTTTATGCCCATCTACTGCAATGCGGTTAGCGTTGCGTAAACATTCAAGCTCGTACTGCGTTTTATAAGCGCGGTGGTAATGAAAATAGTTAAGTACAGGCTCAGGGTTCATAATACTAAAACCAAGTGCTTGCGCTACTTCAATATATTCGCCCATGTAAGCGTATTTAGCTTTGTCGTATGGTAATAACTTTTCAACTTGATCAGGCTGAAGTAATAGCTCTATATCAAAGTACTCAGCCCAAAAGTCACGAGGCTCGTCTGGTACTTTATGCCAAAAATCTACTGGACGATAAAATATTAGTTTTGGTTTGTCGCTGCCATTTACCACAATCCAGCAATGAGGATTATCAATAACCGGTAACCACGCTTTAAACTGTGGATTAACTTTAAATGGATAATACATATCATCTAAAAACTGGCGCTTAGCTTGGCCTGAATGAATTACTAATCCTTCTAACCCTTCGCTATTACAAATTGTACGAGTACGCTGTTGCAGTGTTGCAATATGTTCGGCGTATAAAACGGCTAATTTATCCATTGTTAATCCATCTGTTAAATTTAACTTGCTCTGAGTCTACCACTTAAACACTAAGCGCTCAAAAAAGGGGGGATATTTAACATGTAAACATCCCCCTTATTAATACCTATACCTATCGTGTTAAGTTATTGGTCGATTGGTATCATATATTCAACCGCCCATTTTCATTTCGAGTAGCGGCGCTAATACATTACCTTCTCGGCCCATTCTTGTATGGTAAACCTGTCTGTACGCAAATACATTTTTTACGTAATCACGGGTTTCGCGATACGGAATAAGCTCTACCCATAACTCAGCCGGAATAGCGTCATCAGGTAACCAACGCTTTATACGGTGATAACCCGCATTATAAGAAGCTGTTGCCAGCACTTCATTGCCATGGTTTTTCTTTTTTAAGTATTGTAAGTAACTCGTACCCAACCTAATATTTGTTTTAGGTTGATATAAACGACTACTCGTAACGCTGCCTTTATTTACATACTCAGCAGTACTAGGTAATAACTGCATTAAACCACGTGCATTAGCATGCGAGCGTGCATCTGGCGCAAAAGAGCTTTCGCGCCTTGCAATAGCAATACTCCAGGCAACATCTATCTTGCTACGTTTACTGTAGCGCTCAAAAACATCTTGAAACGCAAACGGAAAACGTTGCTCTACGTTATCCCACGCTTTAATTTTTGCTAAAGTAAAAATAGTACTGTCGTGCCAACCTAAATCGGTAGATAGTTGTGATGCAGCTAGTTTTTCTTCGTCGCTAGACGTATCCGTTAAATAATTCCACTCACGGCGCGCCGACGTAAAGCGCTCAATATCGTAAAGTGCTTTTGCGCGCTTATAACCTGGTGCATTCCTTACTTTATCTACAAGTACCTTATCAACAGCTAAAGGTTGATTATTTAAATCAACAGGTAAACCCAAACGCGCAGCTGCTAAAAAGCCGTAATAATCACGATTAGCCGCTACGGTTTTCCAAATGTCGTCGGCTTTTTGTTGCTCACCACGTTTTGCATAGCTGTAAGCTAACCAATATTGTTGGCCAAGGCTTAAGTTTTCTTTACCTGTAAAAAACGCAGCGATACCTTCCCAATCTTGGGTTTTGAGCATATTGCCCAGTTGCCATTGAATAAGCTTGCTGTCTAGTCGCTCTTTTGGCACTTTATTTAGCCAAAAGCTCGCTTGTTTATGCCCGCTTGAAGCAAGCGACAATGCAAAAGTGTAATACACACCCGCTTTTTCCTCATCACTGTACTTAAATATTTTTTCTAACTTTTCCCACGCCTTCAAAGCAAGCTCTTTATCGCGCCATATTAAACGCTTAACACCATAAAGTGCTATTTGGCCTTCTTTAGCTGACTTATTTTTATATCTATATAATCCAGCTGCAGCGCTTGGATCTTTACGTACTTTTAAATATAAATCTGCTAAGTAGCTTTCATTTTTAGGTAACAGCGTTTTTAAATAAGGTAGTAAGCTTTGCGTACCGCCATCAGCAGCAAGTGTAACGCGCTTCCAAACGGTTTCTTCTTTCATGTAGCCTTTTTTACGCCACTGTGAAAATAAACTATCGCACTCATTTGGCTGCGACTTACCCACAGCCCATAGGTCGGTTACCTGATTAAATATTGCTTTTTCAGGTGCGCCCAAATCAAGCTGAAAATCTAAATAAGTACAGGTAAGCCCAGTATTAGACGTTTCACGGTAATTACGAATATAAGCTGCTTTTTTATTTTGCTTTTTTAAATACTCTAACCATGCTTTACGTACCGGCCACTCAAGCGGAGTATGTTGATATATGTTTAAATAGTCTTCTATCTCTGCTTGATACTTAATATTTGGATGGCGCTGCCAATATGTTTTTTCAACGTAAGGTTTCAACGGATGATTTAAGCCACTAACCGCTTCTTTAAAGTCTTGGTAGCTTCCGTACCTTACTTTTTTTTCGGCATCTAAAAATGCCTCGTTGTTGATACTTGCCTCGGCAGAATAAAGAGGGAAAATGAATGCAGCTGCCGCAACACTTAATAAATATTTTTTCATAATGTCCTTTAATAAAAAATTAAAGTAGTGAATAAAAACTTTTCAACCACCTTAGCACCAAACCAGCTATATTTTAACCAGTCGATTGTAACCGAGTTAAATTTTTCGTTGCATTTTTAATTTAAAGCAAGCACACTGATTGAAATGCAAACTCATCGTACCAGTCTTAGTTCGTCAACTAGGGAGAATAATAATGTTATATAAAAGCGATTCCTTTGAAGTTAGCTTCCTAAAGGAAAGCATCGCCGAGTTTAAGTTTTGTGTTGCAGGTTCTGTAAACACATTATCTCAAAAAACTCTTTCAGATTGCGCGGCAGCATTAAAAGAATTAGCCGCTAATACTGATATCAAAGGCATGATTTTTACCAGTGATAAAGAGCACTTTATTATTGGTGCCGATATCTTCGAATTTTTACCAACGTTTACTAAACCAGAAGCAGAACTAGTAACGTGGATCAAAAACGCAACAGACGTTTTTGATGCAATCGAAGATTTACCATTCCCAACCCTAACCGCTATAAACGGTATGGCACTTGGCGGTGGTTGTGAGTGGGCACTTGCTACCGATTATCGTATAGCAAGCGAAACAGCTAAAATGGGCCTACCAGAAGTTAAGCTTGGCATAATGCCAGGGTTCGGTGGCACAGTGCGCTTACCACGTATCATTGGCGCCGATAACGCAATGATGTGGATTACCTCTGGCGCAGAAAATCGCGCAGCAGATGCCCTTAAAGTAGGTGCATTTGACGCGGTAGTTAGTACTGACAAACTTTTAGAGTCAAGTGTATCAACGCTTGAACTTGCGATTGCTGGCAAGCTAGATTGGCAAGCAAAACGTAACGTAAAACTACAGCCACTTAAATTAAACCGTGTTGAGCAAGGCATGAGCTTTGCAATGGCAGAAGGTATGGTAATGGGTAAAACCAAAGGCCACTATCCTGCACCGGTTATGGCTGTACGTACTATTAAAGCAGCGGCAAACTGTACTCGCGATGAAGCAATGGCAATCGAAAATGCCAACTTTGCTAAATTAGCACGTACACCAGAAGCAGCAGCTCAAACAGGTATATTCCTAGCTGACCAATACATTAAAGGTAAAGCACGTAAATTTGCTAAGCACAGCGATGTAGAAATTAAACAAGCAGCTGTACTAGGTGCAGGTATTATGGGCGGCGGTATTGCATACCAGTCTGCTTATAAAGGCACACCTATTATAATGAAAGACATCCAACAAGATGCGCTTGATTTAGGTATGGGTGAAGCGTCTAAGTTATTAGGTGCAAAAGTTAAGCGTGGCCACATGCCAATGGAAAAAATGTTGGCAACTCTTAGCAAAATCAAACCAACACTTAACGATTCAGACCTACAAAGCGCCAACATTATTGTTGAAGCGGTAGTAGAAAACCCTAAAGTTAAGCAAGCAGTACTCGCTGATCTTGAAAAGAACATGCCAGAAGGCACTGTACTTACTTCAAACACATCGACTATTTGTATTGATTTACTAGCAGAAGCGCTAGATAAGCCAGAAAACTTCTGTGGTATGCACTTCTTTAATCCAGTGCCAAAAATGCCATTAGTAGAAATTATCCGTGGTGCAAAAACCTCAGATAAAACAATTAATGCAGTAGTTGATTACGCGCTTAAATTAGGTAAATCACCAATTGTTGTTAACGATTGCCCAGGCTTTTTTGTAAACCGTGTTTTATTCCCTTACTTTGCAGGTTTTAGCAAATTAGTGGTTGAAGGCGCTAACTTTGCAAAAGTAGATAAAGTAATGGAAAACGTATTTGGCTGGCCTATGGGTCCGGCTTACTTACTTGATGTTGTAGGTATTGATACAGCGTTCCATTGTACTGGCGTAATGGCTGACGGTTTCCCTGAGCGTATGGCTCGTGCTGATAAAGACCCTGTGACTATTTTTGCCAACGAAAAACGTTTTGGTCAAAAGAACAAAGCCGGTTTTTACAAATACGAAACAGATCGTCGCGGTCGTCTCAAAAAGTCTCATGACGAGACAGCAGTTGAGCTATTAAGCCCAATTACAGACGCACCAAAAGAATTTGATAAACAAGAAATCATCGACCGTTGTATGATTCCAATGATTAACGAAGTGCTACTGTGTTTGCAAGAAGGCATTGTTGCCTCTCCGCAAGAAGCAGATATGGCATTAGTTTATGGTGTTGGTTTCCCTCCATTTAGAGGCGGCGCGTTCCGTTACTTAGATCAAACTGGTTTAGCTAACTTTGTTGCAGCAGCAGACAAATACGCTCACCTAGGTGCGATTTACCAAGTATCTGAGCAAACTCGCAAGTGGGCCGAAGAAGGTCGTGTTTTCTATAAGGTGGAAGGTTAATATCATGAATAATCCAGTAATTGTAGATTGTATCCGCACACCAATGGGTCGCTCTAAAAGTGGTGTATTCAAACATAAACGTGCTGAAGACTTAAGCGCACATTTAATGAAAGGCTTACTTGATCGCAACCCAGCAGTTGATCCAGCATCAATTGACGATATTTATTGGGGTTGTGTACAACAAACATTAGAGCAAGGCTTTAACGTAGCACGTAACGCAGCATTACTTGCCGGTATTCCGCACAGCGTACCTGCTGTAACGGTTAACCGTTTATGTGGCTCGTCAATGCAAGCATTGCATGACGCTGCACGCGCAATAATGACCGGCGCTGGCGACACTTACCTAATTGGTGGTGTTGAGCACATGGGTCACGTACCTATGACTCACGGCAACGACTTTCACCCAGGCTTAGCAACAACGATTGCACAAGCATCGGGCTCAATGGGCTTAACAGCAGAATACCTTGCAACGCTTCATGGCATTAGCCGTGAGCAACAAGATGAATTTGCTTATCGCTCACATCAACGTGCACAAGCTGCAACTGTTGAAGGCCGTTTCCGCCGCGAAATATTAGCAATGGAAGGCCACGCAGCAGATGGTTCGCTTATATTAGTTGAAGACGACGAAGTAATTCGTCCAGAAACAACAGTAGAAGGCCTATCAAAGCTTCGCCCTGTGTTTAATCCTACATCGGGTACGGTAACAGCCGGTACGTCTTCTGCACTTTCTGACGGCGCATCTGCAATGTTAGTAATGAGCGAAGAAAAAGCAAAAGAACTTGGCTTACCAATTCGTGCGCGCATTAAAGCAATGGCAGTCGCTGGTTGCGATCCATCAATTATGGGTTACGGCCCAGTACCAGCAAGTAAAAAAGCACTTGCACAAGCCGGTATTACAATTGATGACTTAGGCGTAGTAGAGCTTAACGAAGCCTTTGCAGCTCAATCATTACCTGTAATGAAAGATTTAGGGTTAATGGATGTTGTTGACGAAAAAGTGAATTTAAATGGCGGCGCAATCGCACTTGGTCACCCTCTGGGTTGTTCGGGTTCGCGTATTAGCACATCGCTTATTCACTTAATGGAAGACAAAAATGTACGATACGGTTTAGCAACTATGTGTATTGGTTTAGGCCAAGGCATTGCAACTGTATTTGAACGTGTTCAAGACTAATTAGTTTGAACATGTAAAACCATCTTGGTGATTAAAAAGGCGGACTGATTTTATTCAGTTCGCCTTTTTTATTAGCTAGCTTGTTGTATATCCCTGCATTGGAGAGTTAGGCTTATATGGAAATGCCATATTGAGAACTCCATCTGAAACCATAGATTTTAAATAGTTCTGTCTTAAACTTTGAGGTTTGCGATCAAGTAAAGCTTCTAATACTGAGACTGATATATAGTGCCCTTTGCATAACCTACATATTATCTGCTTCATAGTATCGACATCTAAACGCCTCTGCTCTCTAGCTGTAGCCCCTAATGCGTTAAGCTCAGCCCTATAAAACTCTGTTAAAGTATCTAACTTATCAACAAATGGCTTATCTATCATCTCACTGATAAATCTTCCTTTTTCATCTCTCTTAACAGGGTTCTTATCTAATTCGGAATCCTTATGCGTTAAGCTAGAACTATTATGCGTTAAGTTATCTACGGTATGCGTTAACCTATTAAACTGGGTTAACGTATTTGTGAATACATCTTCTGGTGATGGTAGCTCCATTCCCGGTAAGCTATAGGATTTATCTTTCTTTTCTCCGCTTGAAACTAAGAAACCTTTATCTACCAGTCGCGGTAATGCTAAAGTTACATCTCTTGAATGTTTGCTTGTGAGTTGACAGGAGCGTTCATGGTTCACCCAACCTTCAATAGCAGCTGTTGTTACAATCATTTGCTCTAATTCATTAAGAGAATAAAATGCATCTCCAAACAAAGAAGCTAAGAGCTCTGTTATTTCTTTTGGAATCAAACTGACCGTAGATAGTTCCAGCAGAGTTTGTTCTGATGGAATATGCTTCTCATAAAGTTTTGGTGTTCTCCAATTAGCCCATTTCCACCCACTATATATTTTTGGAACACCTGAACCGGCACGTTCGCCTGCACCTATCATTAAGAACATTTGATGCATCCTACGATTTCGGCAGTCACTCTCACCACCTTTCACAGCCAACTCAGGAGGTACACGCATTAGACCTGGATTACGAAAACCAAATAAATCGGGGCGTTTAACAATTAAAATAGAGCTTCTACCAGTATAATCGGCATGAACAAGTGTATTTACCAAGGCTTCCCGAATTGCTTCATGCGCTTTAGAATCATCAAGACGAACTCCACCTTGAAGGTCGAAGGGAACTTTAAGTTCAGTAGTTAGCTTTCTATAAGTTCGTCTGTAAAAGTCAAAAATATTGCCTGACCAAGAGCCATCAGGATAAAGCCTATCTATCCAGCGCTCTGTATTTGCTTCATCTCGCTCACGGTAATCAACAAAGTAGTTTGGCATCGCTTCCTGAATAGCTTCCCACGTGCCAAACATTAAAATCCCAGCTAGGGTTATACCTTCCTCTTCTGACGATCTATCTTTTCTCCAACCACCTAACTTCTTAAACATTTCAAAAAGATCTAACTCCAACCAAGTATGTTGTGGCTTGGCTACTGAAAATAAATTTTTATAAGCCTTCAAGCTATCTAAATCTATATCATCGAAGTTAAACCCTTTTAAAATTTTATCATCTCTACAACTCTCAACCTGTTCAGCCATCATTCTTTTAACTTGCTCTTCATCACAACGATGATCACCTTCGTGTAATCGAACATAAGTTTCTTTCATTGGCTGATTATTCAAGAAAATAGGCTTACTCTCTCGTTTTGCCGAGGGTATTTTTACTATTAATAGATTTTTATTATTTATTGTAATTTGTTGGGTATCATCGTTTGATAATAAATTAATATTAACTTTCGCTTTATTATTTGCAATATCAAATAACTGTTTTTGAACAAGAGCTATATCTTGGATACCAGCGATGGACAATAAGCCTTTTTTCTCTCTTACCCCTAATACAACATAGCCACCGCGACTATTAGCCATTGCACTATAAGTCGGCCAAAAGTCATCTGGTAATTTTCCTTTACCATCTTTACCCTGAGCTAATTTAAACTCTAACTCTTCAGACTCAGAAAGTGCCTGTAAGTCCTCTTCATCAGTAATCTGGAACATAAATCTCAATTCTTTTCTAAATTATCTACACTGCTCTTAGTAGATTAAAAGCAAAGTTTATATTAGGAACAATTCTAGTACAGCTTTATTTATTTATATATCAAAGCTAGAATAGACGCCATATTATTCGTTACTTTCACTAATAGGCTAACCATGAGCTTTGATAACACCGATCATCAATTAAATGCCATAGGCCTTCGTTGCCCAGAACCTGTGATGATGGTACGTGCTGCCATCCGTAAAATGAGTGATGGTGAGACGCTATTAGTAACCGCTGATGATCCATCAACTACTCGAGATATTCCAAGTTTTTGTACGTTTATGGACCACACTCTGGTAGCTAAAGATGCGGACGAAACACCATATAGATATGTCGTCAAGAAAGGGTTGTAACCACTATCAACTATCAACTATCAACTATCAACTATCAACTATCAGGAATTTGTACTAACTCTTATCTAACGTGTTTCTAAATTAAATCGGCTGATAACTTTCCATTTATAGCTGTTACTTCTTCGTTATCGTCACTTGTGGCTTATCATAGTCACTGTAATCAATACTTACTATGTATGTGCCTTTTATTGCTGGCGTGTAGCTAAAGTAATTATAAATAGTATTACAATCGGCAACTGCAGGTTGGCCGAGTGTTAGTTTTTGCCCTGCAGGTTGTGCATCGCTGTAACCGCAGTTGTAACCTTCGCTAAAATCGGCATCTGCTATTTTAAATTCGTACACTTTACCAGGGCTAGAAAACTTTACTTCGGCTTGATAAAGCGCAGTGCCTACTGGCATAAATTGATACTGCGGTTCAGCATCCCAAAGCGTAAAGTCGCCTCTTAGGTAAATTGTTTTATCTAGATCTTGTTGTGGCAATACATCGTTAATCGAAATTTGACTAGTACATGCGGTAAGTAAACCAGCAATTGCTAAGGTTAAAATTCGTTTCATAGAAATCATCAATGGGTATCCTTTGCGTACAGTGAAAACTAAAAAGCCAGCAAAACGCTGGCTTTTAAAATTGCTAATCGGTGTTATTTTTGTAAAACAGAAATATCTGCAATACCTAAAAACAATCCGCTTAACTGGCTTAATAGCGCAAGACGATTTTGCTTAACTGCTTCATCGTCGGCCATAACCATTACGTTGTCAAAAAAGTTATCAACACTTTCACGAATACCCGCCAATTGGCTTAATGCTTCTTGGTAGTTACCGTCTGCGTAAAGTGGTGCAAGGTCAGTTGCAAATTTTGCTACTTGTGATGCCAATACTTTTTCGGCGTCGTCGCTTAATAAGCTCTCATCAACGTTACCTTGGCTGGTAATGTCGTTTTTAGCCAGAATATTACTTACGCGCTTATTAGCGGCTGCAAGCGCTTCTGCTGCGTCTAATGTGCGGAAATGGCTTACGGCTTTAACACGGCGATCAAAATCAACAGGTTTAGTTGGACGACGTGCAAGCACTGCTTGAATTACGTCTACTTCAATACCTTCGTCTTGATACCACGCACGGAAGCGCCCTAGCATAAATTCAAATACATCAGCTGATACATTTAAGTTAGTTAACTTGTCGCCAAACAATGTTTGCGATTTAGCTACTAGGTCTAAAATATCAAGTGGTAATTCTTTTTCTACCATGATGCGAAGAGCACCAATAGCGGCACGACGAAGAGCAAATGGGTCTTTGTCACCTTTTGGTGCTTGGCCTATACCAAAAATACCCACCAGCGTGTCAAACTTATCAGCAATCGCTACTGCGCAGCTAATTAAATTTGTAGGTAAGTTGTCGCCTGCAAAGCGTGGCATGTACTGCTCGTTTTGCGCTATGGCTACATCTTCGGCTTCACCGTCATGGCGAGCGTAATGCATTCCCATTACACCTTGCACGTCGGTAAATTCCATTACCATTTCAGTCATTAAGTCTGTTTTACTTAATAGACCAGCACGCTCTGCTAATGCTTTATCAGCACCTAATTGCTCAGCAATATAACCTGCAAGCTCACTAATACGCGCAGACTTATCTTTAAGCGTACCAAGTTGCTTTTGGAACAATACGCTATCAAGCGATTCTAGTCGGCTTTCTAGAGTTTTCTTTTTATCTGTTTCAAAGAAAAACTGTGCATCAGCTAAACGTGGGCGTACTACTTTTTCGTTACCTGATATAACGACGCTAGGATCTTTACTTTCGATGTTAGATACAAACAAAAACTTATTTAAAAGTTTGCCGTTTTGATCTAATAACGGGAAATATTTTTGATCGTCTTTCATGGTGTAAATTAACGCTTCGGCTGGTACATCTAAAAATGCTTCTTCAAATGTTGCCGTTAAAGTAACTGGCCACTCTACAAGTGATGTTACTTCTTCTAGTAAATCTTCATCCATTGCAACAACAGCGTTAACTGCTTTTGCAGCCTCTTCTATTTGTGCACGAATTTGCGCTTTACGTTGTTCGTAATCGGCAATAACGTAAGCCGATTTAAGTACGTCAAAAACGTCGTCTGCATGGTTAATACTAATTTTTTCTGGGTGATGAAAACGATGACCTTGAAGCTGGTTAGTTATTTTCTTACCAAGGATCTCGCCTTCAAGTAGCTCATCACCAAATAAAATAGTAACTGTATGCACAGGACGAATAAATTGTGTTTTATTCGCGCCCCAACGCATTGGCTTAGGAATTGGTAATTTAGCTAACGCTTTAGTAATTGCACCTGTCATTAGCGATTTGGTTTCTTGCCCTGCTACTTTAGCAATGTGCAATAACCATGCGCCTTTATCAGTCTCAAGTGTTTGTGCATCTTTTACTTCAATACCACAACCACGCGCCCAACCCATTGCTGCTTTTGTTGGATTACCGTCACCGTCAAATGCGGCTTTAGTAGCTGGACCACGTTTTTCAACTTCTTTGTCTTGTTGCTTAGCTTCAAGCGCTTTTACTTGTAAACCTAAACGACGAGGCGATGCATACCAGCTTACGCCTTGATGTGCTAACTCTAGTGTTTCTAGCTCTGCAGTTAAGTTTGCAGCAAAAGCTTCTGCTAATTTACGCAGCGCTTTTGGTGGCAACTCTTCTGTGCCAATTTCTACTAATAAATTTTGTGCTGACATACTTACTTATCCTTACACAGCGGGAAACCAAGCGCTTCGCGTTTGTCATAGTAACTTTGTGCACACGCTTTTGATAACGCACGAACGCGTAAAATATAACGTTGACGTTCGGTTACCGAAATAGCGTGGCGTGCGTCTAGTAAGTTAAATGCGTGCGATGCTTTCATTACTTGCTCGTAAGCCGGTAGTGGTAAGTTTGCTTCAATTAACTTTTGGCTCTCTGCTTCACATTTATCAAACTGAGCAAATAAGTCTTCTACGTTTGCGTGTTCAAAATTATAAGTAGACTGCTCTACTTCATTTTGATGGAACACGTCGCCGTAGGTTACGCGCCCTAGTGGACCGTCTGCCCATACTAAGTCGTAAATACTATCTACGCCTTGAATGTACATTGCTAAACGCTCTAGGCCGTAAGTGATCTCACCCGTTACTGGTGAACACTCAATACCGCCAACTTGTTGGAAGTAGGTAAACTGCGTTACTTCCATGCCGTTTAACCAAATTTCCCAACCTAGGCCCCACGCACCTAACGTAGGTGATTCCCAGTTATCTTCTACAAAGCGAACTTCGTGAGTTAGCGTATCTATACCCATAGCCGCTAAAGAGCCTAAGTAAAGCTCTTGGATGTTATCTGGCGATGGCTTTAAAACTACTTGAAATTGGTAGTAGTGTTGTAAGCGATTTGGATTTTCACCGTAACGACCATCGGTAGGACGACGACACGGTTGCACGTATGCACTCGCCATTGGCTCTGGACCAATAGACTTTAAAAAAGTTTGCGGGTGAAATGTCCCTGCGCCCACTTCCATATCAAGTGGTTGAATAATGACACAGCCTTGCTGCGCCCAATAATCCTGTAAAGCCAGGATCAAACCCTGAAAGGTTTTTACGTCATATTTTTGCATATTTGGCTTTTTACTATCTAAGAAGTAGCGTGAAAATTACCCTTAGTATACCGTGTGTACACTCAGGTTTTAAGCAGTTTGTGTAGAAAATAAAAAAGGAGCCATTAGGCTCCTTTTTCAATGTAAGTAATATTTTTACACGTCTAGGTTAACTACACGTAGTGCGTTATTTTCAATAAACTCACGACGAGGCTCTACTTGATCGCCCATTAAGGTTGCAAACAATTGATCCGCACCAACAGCATCTTCAATAGTTACTTGTAACATACGACGAGCACTAGGATCCATTGTAGTTTCCCACAGCTGGCTAGGGTTCATTTCGCCCAGTCCTTTATAGCGTTGAATATAGATCCCGCGCTTCGATTCTGTGATCAACCATTCCAAAGCATCCACAAAGTTATCAACAGGTTTTGTTTTCTCACCACGTTGAATATATGCACCTTCGCTAAGGATGTTTGCGATGTTAGTACCAGTCACAGCAATGCGTTGGTAGTCACGTGACGCAATAAAGTCATAATGAAGTACGTGCGCTTTATCAACACCGTGCTGACGAATATTCACAACCGGGTAATACATATTACGCTCAGCATCATGCTCTGTACCAGCATGGAAAATAGTCGCATCTTCATCACGTGCAATCAGGTCGTCAACCAACACTTTAGTCCAAGCAATTACTTTAGCTTCGTCTGAAAGGTCATCAGTTTTCAATTCTGTTTGATAAATTAAGCGTTCCATTACCGTGTTAGGGTATTTACGCTTTAAACGCTCAATTACTTTAACTGTGTTTTGATAATCGTGAACTATTGACTCTAGTGCTTCACCTTCAAGAGCAGGTGCATCTGTACTTGCATACAACGCTGCACCATTAAGAGCAAGCGATGTTAGGTATTCAACTAATGCAGGGTCATCTTTAATATAACGCTCTTGCTTACCTTTTTTCACTTTATAAAGTGGTGGTTGAGCAATGTAAATATAGCCGCGCTCTACAATTTCAGGCATTTGGCGATAGAAGAATGTTAATAGTAACGTACGAATGTGAGAACCATCCACGTCCGCATCGGTCATGATTATAATGCGATGATAACGTAATTTCTCAGGATTATATTCGTCACGACCAATACCACACCCTAATGCAGTAATTAGTGTTGCTACTTCTTGCGAAGATAACATTTTATCAAAACGTGCTTTTTCTACGTTTAAGATTTTACCTTTAAGCGGAAGAATAGCTTGGTTTTTACGGTTACGTCCCTGCTTGGCTGATCCGCCAGCAGAGTCCCCTTCCACTATATATAGTTCAGATTGGGCAGGATCTTTTTCTTGGCAATCAGCTAGCTTACCTGGTAAACCTGCTAAGTCCATTGCACCTTTACGACGTGTCATTTCACGGGCTTTACGCGCCGCTTCACGAGCACGTGAGGCATCAATAATCTTACCTACGACAATTTTGGCATCAGTTGGGTTTTCTAATAAAAACTCAGTGAATTTTTCAGCCATTGCTTGTTCAACTGCAGACTTAACTTCACTTGAAACAAGCTTGTCTTTAGTTTGCGATGAGAACTTAGGATCAGGAACTTTAACGCTTACAACAGCCGTTAAGCCTTCACGGGCATCATCACCGGTAGCATTGCTGGTTGTTTTAGCTTTTTTGTTAAAGCCTTCTTTTTCCATGTAGTTATTAAGTGTACGTGTTAGCGCTGATCTAAAACCGGCTAAGTGAGTACCACCATCACGTTGTGGAATATTATTTGTAAAACAGTAAATGTTTTCTTGGTATGCATCATTCCACTGCATTGATACTTCAACGCTAATACCATCTTCTTCACGCTCGTGAGTAAAATGGAATACACCTTTATGTATAGGTGTTTTATTACGGTTTAAGTATTCAACGAAAGCTTGAATACCGCCTTCGTATTTAAAGTGGTCAGATTTATTTTCTTCACGTTCATCATTTAAAATGATGCTCACACCTGAATTTAGGAATGAAAGCTCGCGTAAACGCTTAGCTAAAATTTCGTAATGAAAATCTAAGTTTGTGAATGTTTCACCACTTGGCCAAAAACGTAGTTCTGTACCAGTCGTGTCCGATTCACCAATAACAGCTAGAGGTGCATCTGGAACGCCCATAGTGTAAAACTGCTCATGAAGTTTACCTTCACGGCGAACTGTAAGTTTTAGCTTTTCTGAAAGTGCATTTACAACAGAAACACCAACACCGTGTAAGCCACCTGATACTTTATAAGAGTTATCATCAAACTTACCACCGGCATGAAGTACCGTCATAATAACTTCGGCTGCTGATACGCCTTCTTCTTCATGGATAGAAGTTGGAATACCACGACCGTTATCTCGTACTGAGACAGAACCGTCTAAGTGAATCGTTACGTAAATATCATCACAATGACCTGCTAAGGCTTCATCGATCGAGTTATCAACGACCTCAAACACCATGTGGTGTAAGCCTGTGCCATCATCGGTGTCCCCAATATACATTCCAGGACGCTTTCTTACTGCGTCTAATCCTTTAAGTACTTTAATACTCGACGAGTCATAATTCTCAGACATGGTTAATCCCACTTATCTTGTTATTAGGTTGCCATGTTTCACGTGGAACATTTGTAGTTCTCGTTGCATGGGTTCCACCACAGCAGAAATACTTTCAGACAAAATTGAAGAGATAAAAATTTGAGAACTGCAGTGAGCAAGTAATTGACCCACTTTCTCTTTTGTATCTTCGCCTAACTCTGAAGGTAGATCATCTATTAGCAATATAGATTGCTTATCTGTCTCTGACTCAATTAAGCTATTTTGCGTAACTTTTAACGCATACAATAGTAACTTTAATTGACCGCGTGAGAACGTATTCTCTACACTGTTGCCAGCGACACTAAAACTAAAATCAGCCTTATGAGGGCCTTTACTTGTAAACCCTTGGCGAGCATCTCGCTCAAAGTTTTGCTCTAACGCATCTGCAAGAGATTCAGTCTCTTTCCAACCTGCGTTAAAGGTCATTTCTAAATCACGTACAAGCGTTAATTCTGCACACATTTTATCAAAAAATTGCTGCTTAAACCTACTTATATACGCCAATCTTAATTTATTTATTTCTTCAGCCAGTCTAACAAATTCTTTGTCCCAAAACTTAATTTGGTCAAAATAATTCTTTGGCTTAGTTTTTAACAACGCATTGCGTTGTTTAAGTACTTTATTAAATGACTGCCATAAAAAAAAGAACTCATGTTCCACGTGGAACAAACCTAAATCTAAAAACTTTCTGCGCTCTTTCGGCCCACCAAAAAATAAGGAGTAACTCTCTGGTGTGATAATTTGTACAGGCATAAGCTGAGCTAGCTCAGATATTTTACGGCTCGCCTTACCTTGAATTTTTAAATTAGTTTCACCCGTTTGGGTTTTACTAATACCAATTGGAATAGATAAGTCGTGTATCGTTTTTCGTCCGTGAATTACAAACTGCTCTTGCTGATGCGCAATAATACATTTGTGTTTTGGAGTACGAAAAGATTTGCCGTGAGAAAGGTAATAAATAGCCTCTAAAAGGCTGGTTTTTCCGCTGCCATTTTCACCATAAATTATATTAACGCCGTTGACTGGTTCTAACGTCAGCGCCTCAATATTACGAAAATATTTGAGGCTCAAATGACTTAAGCTCATTATGTATTTATAATCTTATAAACGCATAGGCATAACAACATACATTGCTTCTTCATCACCAGCGCCTTCAATTAAGGCACTGCTATTTGAGTCGGCTAATGTAAATAGTACGTCTTCTGTTTTTAGAGTGTTAAGTACGTCTAATACGTAAGACACGTTAAACCCTATTTCTAGGTCTGCGCCTTCGTAACTTACTTCAACAACTTCTTCAGCTTGTTCTTGCTCTGGGTTGTTAGCCGTAATTTTTAATAAGCCGTTTGATAAGTTTAAGCGTACACCACGAAACTTTTCATTAGATAAAATAGACACACGTTGAAACGCATTTCGTAACCATTCGCGGTTAGCTGTAATTACTTTGTCGCCACCGCGCGGTAATACACGACGGTAATCAGGAAAACGTCCATCAACTAGTTTACTTGTAAATGTAAACTCAAGATCGATAATACGAATATGGTTGGCACCAAACTGAATTGTTACCAATTCATCATCAGCGACCATAAGACGCATAATTTCTTGCACACCTTTGCGAGGTATAATTAATTGGCGTTGAGTATTAAGCGATTGCGTTAATTGCTTTTGCGCTATAGCTAAACGGTGACCATCTGTTGCTACTGTTTTTATATCGGTATTATCTACTTCAAACGACATACCATTTAGGTAATAACGTACGTCCTGATTGGCCATTGAAAAATGCGTGCTTTCGAGTAACTTACGTAACTCTAAACGAGTAAGTTGAAATTCAACTTCTCCATCCCACTCTTCTAAATTTGGAAAATCATCAGCAGATAAAGTCGTTAATGAAAAACGGCTTTTACCACTAGTTAAAAGTAATTGGTGCTCTTGCAAGCTTAAAGTAATGTCCGAACCATCTGGTAGACTTTTACAAATATCGAGTAACTTTTTAGCGGGTAACGTTAGTTTTGTATCGGCAATATCATCACCTACAAATACGCCAGAAACTAATTCAATTTCAAGGTCAGTACCCGTCATTGAAAGTTGTCCGTTTTCTACCACTAACAAAACGTTAGATAAAATTGGCAACGTGTGTTTGCGCTCTATTGCGCCCGACACTTGCACCAATGGCTTTAAAAATTGTTGTCTTGATATTGTTATTTGCATAATAAAGTCAGCCCTAAGATGACAATGTTCTTATTAAGTTTTGGTAATCTTCTTTAATTTCGTGGCTTTCGTCACGTAGTGATTTTATCTTACGACATGCATGTAATACGGTCGTATGATCGCGTCCACCAAATGCGTCACCAATCTCAGGTAAGCTGTGATTAGTTAATTCTTTAGATAATGCCATAGCTACTTGGCGCGGCCTCGCTATAGAGCGGCTGCGGCGCTTAGATAACAGATCTGATATACGAATTCGATAGTACTCAGCAACGGTGCGCTGAATATTGTCTATGGTAACCAGTTTATCTTGCAAGGCAAGTAAATCGCGAAGCGCTTCTTTTACAAAATCGATAGAAATTGGACGACCGGTAAAGTTAGCGTTAGCAATTACACGGTTAAGTGCACCTTCTAATTCACGTACGTTCGAGCGTAATTTTTTGGCAATAAAAAAAGCAACTTCGTGTGGTAAGTTAATCTTACTTTGCTGGGCTTTTTTCATCAAAATAGCAACGCGCGTTTCAAGCTCTGGTGGCTCTATCGCGATTGTTAATCCCCAACCAAAACGTGATTTAAGCCTATCTTCAACGCCTTCAATCTCTTTAGGATAACGGTCAGAGGTTAAAATGATTTGTTGGTTACCTTCGAGCAATGCATTAAAGGTATGAAAAAACTCTTCTTGTGAACGCTCTTTGTTAGCAAAAAATTGAATATCATCAATCATTAATGCATCAACACTGCGGTAATAACGCTTAAATTCTTCTATCGCATTATTTTGTAGTGCCTTTACCATGTCTTGGACAAAGCGTTCTGAATGCATGTAAACAATTTTAGCATCTGGCTTATTTGCCATAATGCCATTACCTACCGCATGTAATAAATGAGTTTTACCTAAACCAGTACCGCCGTATATAAATACAGGGTTAAAAGCAGAGCCAGGATTGTCGGCAACTTGTGTGGCCGCAGCTTTTGCTAATTGGTTAGATTTACCTTCAACAAAGCTGTCAAAAGTATAATTTTCTTTAATGTTAGATTTGTAACCTGACTTAGGTGCAGGTTCAACAACTGGCTTTTGCTCGCGAGGCTGTTGTTTTGCAGAAGCGTGTGCACTTGGTGCCGATTGAGTTTCTATAACCGGTGCAGCTTGTGCATTTAATAAAGGTTTACTACCTACATCAAAACGTAGTTTTGGTGCTTCAACACCACAAATCTCTACTAATAATTCGTTAATTCTATTTAGGTACTTTTCTCTCACCCAATCAAGCACAAAGCGATTAGGTGCATAAATCGTCAAGGTATCTTCGGTACTTTCTGCTTGTAGCGGTCTTACCCACATACTGAATTGCTGCGAAGGCAGCTCATCTTGCAATACATATAAACAACTTTGCCAAACCGACAGATACACAGTTAAACTCCCAGAGATATAATTTTTATTCCCGCACATCATTAATGATTATAAATCATACATTTATTGCGTTCAAATGGTCCAATAAGCGACCCAAGACCGCGTATTATGAAGACACTTTATCCACAAGTAAAAGATTGATTTTTATAAAATTGTTGATATCGATGTATAAAATCATTAACAAGCTGATTTAAAACAGTTTTTATTTTAGATCCTGAGAGGAGATCATAACAAAATAACACCAAGATCGCGAACCAAATTTACGATCCAATTTACTTTTCCCCTGCTTTTATTCACTTTTTATACAGGGGCTGTGGAAAACTTCTTATTTATGATGATCCTAACAGATCGCCTTATATGATCTCTTATATAGTAGTAGGTGGGTTATATACCCTTAACGTAATTATGATTGACTTTACATTACTTACTCTATAATATCTCGCGCTCGCAATGGCACCTATGCCAGGATCGCGACCTGTATAGGATGTTTTAACTTTAACCGATCGGATGAGATTGTTATGAAAAGAACTTTTCAACCTAGCGTTTTAAAACGCAAACGTGCACACGGCTTCCGTGCTCGCATGGCAACTGTAAATGGCCGTAAAGTATTAGCACGTCGCCGCGCTAAAGGCCGCAAAGTTCTTTCTGCTTAATTTATAAGTGGAAGACTTTAGCTTTGGCAGGGAGTTACGTCTGTTAACTCCCTCGCATTACTCTCGCATATTTAATGAACCCGCTCGGGCTGCAACTCCTTTCTTTACTCTATTAGCTAAACCAAATGACCAAGAAAAACCTCGGTTAGGTCTTACTGTTGCTAAAAAACGTGTAAAAAAGGCATGCCAACGAAACCGTATTAAACGTCTCGCTCGCGAAAGTTTTCGTTTAAATCAACACAGCATCGATAATATTGATATTGTGCTTATGGTTAAAAATGGTATTGATGAGCAGTCTAATGAAGAAATAACCAAACAACTTACTAAATTATGGCGAAAAATTAACGAACGCTGTAAACCAGGTGCACCAAAACCGCCACCTTTTAAGAAACGCCCAAACAAATCAGCTAAATCTAACAAACAACCCTAATTGCAATAGAATTGCAGGGTTAATTAATGTATCTTTAGCTCACCTTTTAATCATGCATTTAAAATTTCTAATTGAGTCTTTAAATACATGATATCTATCTCACTAAACTTAAGTAGGGGCATAAACATCATGAGGTTACTTAAACCACTTGTTGCTTTACCAACTTTTTGTTTAGTGTTATTTATCCGCGGTTATCAAAAGTGGATTAGCCCGCTGTTAGGTCCGCATTGTCGTTTTAATCCAACCTGTTCTAGTTATGCTATTCAAGCAATTAAATTGCATGGATCGGTAAAAGGTAGTTGGTTAGCTTTAAAACGCATATTAAAATGCCATCCTTTACATTCAGGCGGAGACGACCCCGTTCCTGAAAAATTAACCCATATTAACCACCAACACGAGAAATAAGAGCTGTTATGGAATCGCAACGCACGTTTTTATTAATTGGCCTAATGCTAGTGTCGTTTTTATTGTTCCAAGAATGGGATAATGATTACAACAAGCCTAAAGTCGATCCAAGTGCCACAACACAAACACTACAAGCAAATTCACCAGAGTCAGATGATTATATTCCTTCATCGTCAGATTCAGGTTTACCCGCTTCAGCAACTTTAGCTAAACGTTCTGTAATTAATATCACTACTGACGTTTTTAAAGTTAAAATTGACACCAAAGGCGGTGATATTGTTGAAGCAGATCTTCTTCAGTATGAAGATACCAAAGGTAGCGACACACCTTATATGCTTCTTGGTGAGCTTATTGAAGGTAGACAATACTTTTCACAAAGTGGCTTAATTGGCTTAAATGGCCCTGATGCATCAGCTAATGGTCGCCCTACTTATAGTACCGAACAAAAAACATATACCTTAACGGGTGATGAGCTTCGCGTTCCACTTCAGTTTACTGATAGTAATGGTGTTAACTTTACTAAGACGTACGTATTCAAAAAAGGTCAATATGATGTTGGTTTAGAATACAAAGTTAACAATACAACAAGCACACCACTTCAAGTACAGCTATACACGCAAATTAAGCGTACCGTACAAGAAAAAGGCAGCATGGTTGATCAAAACTATTTAGGTGCTGCATACGGTACTGATGAAGAACCTTACGAAAAGTATAGTTTTTCTGATATGGCTGACAAAAACCTAAATAAAAGTACACAAGGTGGTTATGTTGCCTTTATTCAGCATTACTTTGTAAGTGCTTGGGTTCCAATGCAAGATCAATCAAATACAATTTATAGCTTAATTACAAAAAGTAATGCCGCTATTATTGGTGCTAAAGACCCTGCTGTTAATATTCAAGCTGGTAGTGAAAAAACACTAACTGCTACTTATTATATGGGCCCTAAAGAGTCAGATATTCTTGAAGCTATTCACCCAGACCTAGACCTAACTGTAGATTACGGTTGGTTATGGTTTATTTCGCAACCTTTATTTGTATTGCTAAAATGGCTACACAGCATTTTAGGTAACTGGGGTGTAGCAATTATTGCCATCACTATTATCGTTAAATCGTTAATGTACCCACTTACAAAAGCGCAATACACTTCAATGGCAAAAATGCGTGCCCTACAGCCTAAAATGGCAGCACTTAAAGAAAAGTTTGGTGATGACCGTCAAAAGTTCGGCCAAGCAACTATGGAAATGTACAAAAAAGAAAAAGTTAACCCAATGGGTGGCTGTTTCCCTATTTTGCTACAAATGCCAATTTTCTTAGCCTTGTTTTACGTATTCTTAGAGTCTACTGAACTTCGCCATGCTGAATTTATTTTTTGGTTAAATGACCTTTCTGCACAAGACCCGTACTACGTACTACCAATATTATTTGGTGCGAGTATGTTTGTGACGCAAAAGCTACAACCTATGACGGTTACTGATCCAATGCAGCAAAAAATGATGACCTTTATGCCGGTTATCTTCTCTGTATTCTTCTTATGGTTCCCATCTGGTTTAGTTCTTTACTGGTTAGTGTCTAACCTTATTTCTATTGTCCAGATGTTAATCATCTACCGTGGCATGGAAAAGAAAGGAATTAAAGTAAGAGGCTAACTAAGCTCCTACTTATATAAAGGCGACTTCGGGCGCCTTTTTTATTGCCTGTTTTTCACCACAGCTATTCGCTACAAATAAATCGATAGGTTACAATACGGGCATAAAGTTACTCATCGTTGGCAAATTAATAGCATGATCAATCAAGATACAATTGCAGCACAAGCAACAGCACCTGGACGTGGTGGTGTTGGTATTATTCGCGTTTCAGGTAGCCTTGCTAAAAGTGTCGCCGAAAAAGTAGTAGGTAAAATACCTAAAGTTCGCTACGCGGATTATGTGCCATTTAAAAGCCTTGCTGGCGAGCAACTTGATCAAGGTATTGCCATTTACTTTGCAGGTCCTAACTCATTTACTGGTGAAGACGTACTTGAATTACAAGGCCACGGCGGTCCTGTAGTACTGGATATGTTACTTAAAGAAATTAGTAAAATAGAGGGCGTTCGTTTAGCAAAGCCTGGTGAGTTTTCTGAGCGCGCATTTATGAACGACAAGCTTGATTTAACACAAGCTGAAGCCATCGCCGACTTAATTAATGCTACGAGCGAGCAAGCCGCTAAAAGCGCCCTACAGTCTCTCCAAGGTGAATTTTCTAAGCACATAGAAACACTCGTAGAAAAAGTAATTCACTTACGCATGTATGTAGAAGCGGCAATAGATTTTCCTGATGAAGAAATTGATTTTTTATCAGATGGTAAAGTGTCAGGCGACTTAGACGCGATTATTACTCAGCTTAACACTGTAACCAACCAAGCCAAGCAAGGTAGCATCATGCGCGAAGGTATGCGTGTTGTTATTGCAGGTCGCCCTAATGCGGGTAAATCAAGCCTGCTTAACGCTCTAGCCGGTCGTGAAGCCGCAATCGTAACAGAAATAGCCGGTACCACTCGCGACGTACTAAGAGAGCATATACATATAGATGGTATGCCACTGCATATTATAGATACAGCAGGCCTACGTGAAAGCCCAGACAGAGTAGAACAAATAGGTATTGAGCGTGCATGGGATGAAATAAACCAAGCCGACCGCGTTTTATTTATGCTTGATGGCACTGACACTATAGATACTGACCCGCACAAAATTTGGCCTGAATTTATGGCAAAATTACCAGAAGGTATGGGAGTTACGGTCATCAGAAATAAAGCTGATTTATCGGGCGACATAGTCGGAATGGAGCAAGAGCAACAATACCCGGTAATCAGCTTAAGTGCTAAAAATGCTGACGGTATTGAACTTGTTCGCGAGCATTTAAAAGCGTGTATAGGCTTTCAAGGCGCAACAGAAGGTGGCTTTATGGCGCGCCGTCGTCATTTAGATGCACTAGAAAGTGCTGCGTATCATTTAGAAACGGGTAAAACACAGTTAGAAATGCACATTGCTGGTGAAATACTCGCTGAAGAACTGCGTTTAACACAACAGCATTTAAATGAAATTACAGGCGAATTTACCTCAGATGACCTACTTGGCAAAATATTTAGCTCGTTTTGTATTGGTAAATAAACACCCTATTACAGATATATTTTTATTATAAGAGCACTTAGGTGCTCTTTTTTATGTAAAATATTCTGCTGTAAAATATGTATTTATACACCTGATGCCTGCAAATTACTGCCAATAAAATCATATCCAAAACTACCTTTGTTACGTGCTAAGAGAGGTCAGATTATATAGAGTAGGCAATACTGAGAGTGCTTATTGGGGGAATTAATAGCACAAATTACACCTATTATTAAGACTAAAACCAATGCCTTTTCAAACAACCGCGCGCTTTAATAGCGTTATATGTCATACAAAAAGTAGTTATAAATGGCTTCCTTATACTTACTTTGGCTCACAAAAATGCACTAAAACACACCTCATACACGCAAAAGATGATGCTATTCGCTCAATTAAAGAGCTAAAAAACACTGATTAGTACTCTAAAAAGCTTACTTTTGACAACATATAATTTGATAATCACTGTGATTTTTAAATAAAATAACTCAACTGCTAAGTATTCAAAACTTTTGATCTGCTTACTCCACCAGCAAAATTAATAAAAATAGCAGCTCTAAATTCGCATAAAATTAAAAATACCGAGATCACTTATCCACAATACCTAATTTTCAGCTCAAATAAATACCAAAACTAGGTAAATCAGCTGCAAAAACCTCATGATCAATTGTAATTTATCTATTTATGAACTTATTTTTAATTAATTTCATTAGATCCCCTTTATTAGATCATTTTTAAAAATTATTTTCGATCTAAATTTAAGGTTATCAACAGGCTTTATATCCACATTATGATCAACATGTATTTTTAATTGAGATATTTACAATTTAATTCTTTACTGACAAGTAATATCAATAACTTAGCGAATATAAAACAACCTAAAAACCAGTTTAAGCAGAGCTTTCCCCACCGTTATCAACAACTTGATAAGAAGATTACATTTAAAGATAATTTGTTAAACACTATATTATCAACAACTTAAAGACACAATTCTGAATGAGTGTAAAATTACCGCAAAAATAGTTATACAAAAAAGCACTCTTAACTTTACTGTTATCCTCACTCAGTTATCATAGGCGGCAATTAAAACCAATGTGATCACTAATATTCATGAGTTCAGTAAATCTTATTGTCGGCAGCCAAATGGGATCAGCCGAGTATGTTGCAGAGCAATTAAGCGACGCGCTTAATAACCTTGGTATTACTACGCAACTACATGATCAACCTGAATTTAGCGATATTGATCAGCAAAATACCATTTGGTTAATCTGCACATCAACTTATGGTGCAGGTGATTACCCTGAAAATCTTATTAATTTTGTTGAAGATGTAACTCAAGCAGATGATTTATCTGAATTAAAATATTCAGTAATAGCTTTAGGCGACACTAGTTATGACACTTATAACCTAGCAGGACGTAATATAGATGCCTTATTAACTCAAAAAGGCGCTATAAAAGTAGCAGAACGTTTAGAGCTTAATATTCTCGATGAAGCACTACCAGAAGACACTGCATTAACATGGTTAGACTCTTGGATAGCTCAAACAGGCATAAAATAGATAGATCAAGTAAAAAGTTATATATAAAGTTACCCACAATTTACTAATAATTTACTAGGTTTTGTGGATAAAGATTGAATAAACTGCGTTTTAAAGCATGCTTATCCATTGGATAAGATCCAACTGATTCAACCCTGTGCATAAAGTGCCTTTTTGATCAGAGCTTATTTGCTGGATGATCCGATCATATTAACACCTTTAGATCTGATCTAATTTCATGTTTTAAATGAAGATCTAAACCTTATCAACAGAAAAGTCGATCAGTAGTAGTAATAGTAATAAAAGATCTCTTTAAAAGATCCTTTATATTATTAGAGATCACATACTTAGATCTTGCCCTTTGTTTAATCATTTATCTTCTGCCAATTTCTAGGTAGAATACGCTCCCTTTTGAAGTTTACCGGTTTGATTTAAGTAGGATCCCATTAATGATTTTTCACGAAAATTTTGACGTTATCGTAGTAGGTGGTGGACATGCTGGCACTGAAGCCGCATTAGCAGCTGCCCGTATGGGGATGAATACCCTGCTACTGACTCACAATATGGATACCCTTGGTCAAATGTCTTGCAACCCAGCAATTGGTGGGATTGGCAAAGGTCATTTGGTAAAAGAGATCGACGCTCTTGGTGGTGCAATGGCACAGGCCATTGATAAAGGCGGGATCCAATTTCGTACACTAAATTCTTCAAAAGGACCTGCTGTTCGTGCTACTCGAGCACAAGCAGATCGCGCTTTGTACAAAGCGGCTATTCAAACAACATTACAAAACCAAGATAACCTTAAGATTTTTCAACAATCATGTGATGATCTTATTGTTGAAAACGATCGTGTTACTGGCGTAGTAACTCAAATGGGTTTACGTTTTAGTGCACCAAGTGTTGTTTTAACCGTGGGTACTTTTTTAGGCGGCTTAATTCATATTGGTTTAGAAAATTATAAAGGCGGTCGTGCAGGCGATCCTCCTTCAATCGCTTTAGCTGATCGCTTACGTGAACATCCATTTAGAGTGGATCGTTTAAAAACAGGTACACCTCCACGTATTGATGCACGTACTGTTGATTTTACAAAAATGGAAGCACAGCCAGGTGATACACCAACTCCTGTGTTTTCGTTTATGGGTAAACAATCAGATCACCCACAACAGATACCGTGTTACATAACTTACACAAACGAAAAAACACATGATGTTATTCGTAAAAACTTACATCGCTCACCTATGTACTCAGGTGTTATTGAAGGTATTGGTCCACGATACTGCCCTTCAATTGAAGATAAAATTGTTCGTTTTGCAGATAAAGATAAACATCAAATATTTGTTGAGCCTGAAGGTTTAACATCATACGAATTATACCCAAATGGTATTTCGACTAGTTTACCGTTTGATGTACAACTTGAAATTGTGCAATCGATTACAGGTTTTGAAAATGCACATATTTGTCGACCTGGTTACGCAATTGAATATGATTACTTTGATCCACGTGATTTAAAACAATCTTTAGAAACTAAATTTATTGAAGGTTTATTTTTTGCGGGTCAAATTAACGGTACAACTGGTTATGAAGAAGCCGGTGCACAAGGCTTAATTGCAGGGATGAATGCTGCACTAAAAGTGCAAGGCAAAGATTCTTGGACACCACGTCGTGATGAAGCTTACGTTGGCGTATTAATCGACGACTTAGCAACACTGGGTACAAAAGAACCATACCGCATGTTTACCAGTCGTGCCGAATACCGTTTATTACTTCGTGAAGATAATGCAGATATTCGTTTAACTGAAAAAGGCCGTGAATTAGGTTTAGTTAATGACGAGCGCTGGCAGGCATTTAACGAAAAAATGGAAGTAATCGAAAAAGAGAAGCAACGCATTAAAGATACGTGGATTCATAAAGATCACGCCGTTGTAGATCAAGTAAATGCATTACTGAAAACAGCGCTTACACGTGAAGCAAGTTTAGAAGAATTACTTCGTCGCCCAGAGATTCGTTATAACGATCTTATGGCTATAGAAGGATTAGGATCTGAATTTACAAACAAAGCAGCACTTGAACAAGTTGAGATCCATACTAAGTACGCAGGTTACATTGCGCGTCAACAAGATGAGATCAACAAACAGCTTCGTCATGAGCAAACAATTTTACCAAAAGAGTTTGATTATAAAACCGTATCTGGTTTGTCAAATGAGGTAGTTGCCAAGCTTATTGAGTCGCGTCCTGACACTATTGGTCAAGCATCGCGTATTTCTGGTATCACCCCAGCGGCGATTTCGCTATTATTAGTGTATCTGAAGAAGCAAGGCTTATTACGCAAATCCGCGTAACGGTAAGGGTACATAGTGTTACAGCAACAATTAACTACATTGTTAGCGCAAACTGATATTGCGCTAACAGAAAAACAACAGCAACAGCTAGTTCGTTACGTCGAGTTATTGAATAAGTGGAATAAGGCTTATAACTTAACCTCAGTACGCTTACCTGAAGAAATGATGATTAAGCATATTATGGATAGCTTAGTAGTTGCGCCTCACTTACCCGGTCATCATTATATTGATGTTGGAACGGGTCCAGGCTTACCGGGTATCGTATTAGCAATTGCATTGCCTAATACACATTTTGTGTTATTAGATAGCTTAGGTAAACGTGTACGATTTTTAATGCATGTTAAACATGAGCTTGGTCTTGATAATGTAACCCCGGTTCAGTCAAGAGTTGAAGAATATCAACCAAGTGTTAAATTAGACGGCGTACTAAGTCGTGCTTTTGCTTCATTACAAGATATGGTTGACTGGTGTTCGCACTTAATCGATCATTCGGGTAAATTTATAGCACTTAAAGGCGTGTTCCCTAGCGAAGAGCTAGAGTCACTACCTGCAGGCGTTAAGTTTGAGCAAAAAATTGCATTAGAAGTACCTAATTTAGATGCACAACGACATTTAATTATTCTTTCTAAAGACTAGGGATCAGAGACACCGTGGCAAAAGTCATCGCATTAGCAAATCAAAAAGGTGGAGTGGGTAAAACTACAACCGCTGTTAACCTCGCTGCGTCTATGGCTGCAACGAAACGTAAAGTGCTGTTAATTGATCTCGATCCGCAAGGTAATGCGACTATGGGTAGTGGCGTAGATAAGTATGGCGACGTGCCAACTATTTACGACTTACTTATTGAAGATAAACCTATAGAAGACGTTATCATCAAAGAAACGTCTGGTGAATACCATATGATTGCTGCAAACGGTGATGTTACCGCTGCAGAAGTTAAACTTATGGAATTATTTGCCCGTGAAGTGCGTTTACGTAACGCACTTGAAAAAATTCAGGACCAGTACGAATTTATTTTTATCGACTGTCCGCCCTCTCTAAATATGTTAACTGTTAACGCAATGGCCGCAGCTGATTCTATTTTAGTGCCAATGCAGTGTGAGTATTATGCACTAGAAGGGTTAACCGCATTAATGGATACGATTACGCAACTTGCTAAGTTAGTGAATCCTAGCTTACAAATTGAAGGTATACTTCGTACTATGTACGACCCGCGTAACCGTTTGGCAAATGATGTATCAGAACAATTAAAACAACATTTTGGCGATAAGGTGTACCGTACGGTGATCCCGCGTAATGTTCGTTTAGCGGAGGCACCTAGTTTTGGTACTCCTGCTATGTACTATGACCGGGCATCAAGTGGTGCTAAAGCATATTTAGCACTCGCTGGTGAAATGTTACGCAGAAAAGAAAAAACAGCGTCCGTTGTCGCCTAACTTTGAGGTAAAAAAATAACATGTCTGCTAAAAAACGAGGTTTAGGCCGAGGACTCGATGCACTTTTAAGTTCGTCAAAGCCTGCACCAAGCCCAAGCAAGGAACAAGACACATCAAACGTTTCTGAGGCTGTGCAAAATGCTGCGGCTAATAATAGTGAATTACAAAAACTCCCAATAGAGTTTTTACACTCGGGTAAATACCAACCTCGTAAAGACATGTCTGAAGAGGCGTTAGAAGAGCTTGCTAGTTCTATTCGCTCACAAGGTATTATTCAACCCATTGTTGTGCGCCCTATTGCACACAATAGCTTCGAAATTATTGCTGGTGAGCGTCGTTGGCGCGCTGCGCAAATAGCTAAGCTTGAAACAGTGCCTTGTATTATTAAAGATGTACCTGATGAAGCTGCCGTTGCGATTGCACTGATAGAAAATATTCAGCGTGAAGATTTAAATGCTATGGAAGAAGCGGTTGCACTTAATCGTTTACTTATAGAATTTGAACTAACACATCAGCAAGTAGCCGATGCCGTTGGTAAATCACGTACAACAGTAACTAATTTACTGCGTTTAAATAATTTAAATAACGATGTAAAAATTCTGTTAGAACATGGCGATATCGAAATGGGCCATGCTCGTTGTCTGTTAGCTCTTGAAGGTGAAGCGCAGTCAGATGCTGCTCGTTTAGCGGTTGCTAAAGCACTAACCGTTCGAGAAACTGAAAAGCTCGTACGTTCTATCTTAGAGCCTGTACCTGCTAAAGAAGTAACCGAAAAAGATCCTGATGTTAAGCAGTTAGAGCAACAACTCGCTGAAAACCTAGGTGCCAAAGTTGAGATTAACTACAATAAAAAAGGCAAAGGTAAGCTTGTTATTTCTTATACTAATTTAGATGAACTTGACGGCATTTTAAATCATATCAATCACGACAATACCCACCATTAATTTATTACATGTCTGAAAAGGGACATTTGTAGCTATTTCGTGTTACAAAGCGTCTACTCAAGTTGCAAAACTGGCAGGATTAAGTATAATTTCGCCAGTTTTCACACCCTAACAATTAGAACGCAATAAAGGTTAACTAAACGTGACTGACAAGTTAGCAAGTCCATATCGACTTGCCGTATTAAAGTTAATTTTCCTTCAGGGTGTTGTAGCATTAGTTGCTGCTGTAATTATTTTTTTTAGTTCGGGAGTCAATGCAGGGCTTTCATCACTTGTTGGTGGAGCTGTAGCAGTACTTCCGCACTTTGTATTTGCGCTTTATGCATTCAGATATATGGGTGCAAGCCGAGCAAATCAAGCGTATGCCTCGTTGAAACGCGGCAACGGATTAAAGTTTATGCTAACAATCGTATTGTTTGCGCTAGTACTGAAGCATTTTCCGGTAATTTTATTACCTTTTTTTAGTACTTATATACTGGCGCTATTTACTGGATTGTTCGCCCCCGTTTTTTTTAAACATTAACTTTTGGGATATAACATGGCAGCAGAAGAAGTTACTCTATCTGGCCATATCCAGCACCATTTGACCAATGCTAAGATGTGTTCGACCGATACAGGTCTCGCCTTCAACAAAGCATGTACGGATAGTGGTTTCTGGACATGGCATATAGATACCCTCGCATGGTCTATCGGATTAGGTCTATTATTTTTATGGATCTTCCGTAGTGCCGCTAAAAAATCAACACTAGGTGTACCTGGTAAGTTTCAGTGTTTTATTGAAATAATCGTAGAATTCGTTGGTGATAACGTACGCGATACTTTCCATGGTAGAAGCAAGCTTATTGCACCATTAGCCTTAACGATTTTCGTTTGGGTGTTCTTAATGAACTTAATGGATTTAATCCCAGTTGACTTTTTACCAGCATTTGCAGGTTTCGTTGGTGAAACTGCATTTGGTATGGATTCACACGATGTGTACATGAAAATTGTACCTACTACTGATATCAATATGACTTCAGCGCTAGCGCTAGGTGTATTTATTTTGATGATTGGTTACTCAATCAAAATAAAAGGCATTGGCGGGTTTATTAAAGAGTTAACGCTTCATCCGTTCAGCTCAAATAACATGTTTGTTCAAATTATTTTGATACCATTTAACTTATTACTTGAACTGATTGCACTCGTTTCTAAACCGTTTTCATTAGCATTACGTTTGTTTGGTAACTTATATGCGGGTGAGTTGATTTTCATCTTGATCGGCGCTATCGGTTTTATGCAATTACCATTGCATTTTGTTTGGGCAGTATTCCACATCTTAGTTATTACATTACAAGCATTCTTATTTATGATGCTAACGATTGTATACCTAAGCATGGCAAGCTCAGATAATCACTAATTTACAACTTTAATTTTTATAACTTTTAATATTTAACTTTAATTTACAATTGAAACTTTGGAGAAAAAAATGGAACAAGTATTATCAATGCCTGAAGCAATTAAGTACATCGCAGTAGCTTTACTAATTGGTTTTGGTGCAATCGGCACAGCAATCGGTTTTGGTAACATGGGCGGTAAATTCCTTGAAGCATGTGCGCGTCAACCTGAGCTTGCACCTTCGCTACAAGTTAAAATGTTTATCCTTGCTGGTCTAATCGATGCTGTAGCAATGATTGGTGTTGGTATCGCTATGGTATTGTTGTTCGTACTTTAATTTTATTTTTTGAACAGCTTACTATTTAAGGAGGAGCGGTTGTGAATTTAAACGCCACTCTTATCGGTGAATTGATTGCGTTTACGGTGTTCGTATTATTTTGTATGAAATACGTATGGCCACCACTAAACGGTGCAATTGAAGCTCGCCAGAAAAAAATCGAAGATGGTTTAGCTGCCTCTGATAGAGCCGAAAAAGACTTAGAACTTGCGCAAAAGAAAGCTGCTGAACAGCTTAAAGATGCAAAAGCTCAAGCGGCTGATATCATTGATCAAGCTAAAAAGCGTGCAGTGCTAATTGTTGACGAAGAAACACTTCGTGGTCAGCAAGAGCGTGAAAGTATCATTGCTCAAGGGCACTCTGAAGTTGAGTCTGAACGTAATCGCATAACAGAAGAGCTACGTAAGCAAGTAGCAACTCTGGCAGTGATTGGTGCAGAACGTATTTTAGAGCGTGAAATTAATCAAGCCGCACATAGTGACATCGTTGAAAAACTTGTCGCTGAGCTGTAATTAGGAGGGTATGAGCATGTCTAATTTGACTACTATCGCTCGCCCATACGCTAAAGCGGCTTTTGAACTTGCCGTTGAGAAAGGCACTCTTGAAAGCTGGAACGATATGTTGTTCTTTGCAGGCCACGTAGCCAGCAATGAACAAGCATCATCTGCTTTAGCAGGTATGCCTACAGCTACTGCACAAGCTGAATTATTTATTCAACTTTGTGCTGAGCAGCTCAACGAACAAGGTCAGAACCTAGTTAAGGTGATGGCTGAAAATGGACGTTTGACAGCTCTACCTGAAGTTGCACAGTTATTTGCTGATTTTAAAGCAGAATACGATAAAGAAATCGAAGTAGATGTGATTTCTGCAACTCCTCTTGTTGCTGCGCAACAAGAGTCATTGGTAGCGGCACTTGAAAAACGTTTCGCACGCAAAGTTAAGCTGAATTGTAGTGAAGACGCGTCAGTGGTTGGTGGACTTATTATTAGGTCTGGCGACACTGTAATCGACGGTACTATTCGCGGTAAATTAAACCGCTTAGCTACAACACTACAATCGTAATTGGGAAAAAGAGCATGCAACTTAATTCCACTGAAATTTCAGATCTGATCAAACAACGTATTGAGAAGTTCGAAGTTGTAAGTGAAGCTCGTAACGAAGGTACTATTGTATCTGTTACTGACGGTATCATCCGCATCCACGGTCTTGCTGACTGTATGCAAGGTGAAATGATTGAGCTTCCTGGCAGCCGTTATGCTATCGCACTAAACCTTGAGCGCGACTCAATTGGTGCAGTAGTAATGGGTCCGTACGCTGACCTTACTGAAGGCGTAAAAGTATATACAACTGGTCGTATTTTAGAAGTTCCTGTTGGTCCTGGTCTACTTGGTCGTGTTGTAAACACACTAGGTGCACCAATCGATGGTAAAGGCGCTCTAGATAACGACGGGTTTGAACCTGTAGAAAAAATTGCACCAGGTGTAATCGAGCGTAAATCTGTAGATGAGCCAGTTCAAACTGGTTATAAATCTATTGATGCGATGATTCCAGTTGGTCGTGGTCAACGTGAACTTATCATTGGTGACCGCCAAACAGGTAAAACTGCACTAGCAATCGATGCAATCATCAATCAAAAAGACACAGGCGTTAAGTGTGTGTACGTTGCGATTGGTCAAAAAGCATCTACTATTGCAAACGTAGTTCGTAAATTAGAAGAGCATGGTGCACTAGCAAATACTATCGTAGTTGTTGCATCTGCTTCTGAATCTGCGGCACTTCAGTACTTAGCACCGTTCGCGGGCTGTACTATGGGTGAATACTTCCGTGACCGTGGTGAAAACGCATTAATCGTATATGATGATTTGTCTAAGCAAGCAGTTGCTTACCGTCAAATTTCATTACTACTTAAGCGTCCACCAGGCCGTGAAGCATACCCAGGTGACGTATTCTACCTTCACTCTCGTCTTTTAGAACGTGCATCGCGTGTAAACGCAGATTACGTTGAAAAGTTCACTAATGGTGAAGTGAAAGGTAAAACTGGTTCATTGACGGCATTGCCAATCATTGAAACTCAAGGCGGCGACGTTTCTGCGTTCGTACCGACTAACGTTATCTCTATCACCGATGGTCAGATCTTCTTAGAAACTGACTTATTCAACTCAGGTATCCGTCCGGCAGTAAATGCTGGTATTTCGGTATCGCGTGTTGGTGGTGCTGCACAAACTAAAATCGTTAAGAAACTAGGTGGCGGTATTCGTCTAGCCCTAGCTCAGTACCGTGAATTAGCTGCGTTCTCGCAGTTCGCGTCTGACCTTGATGATGCAACTCGTGCTCAACTTGAGCATGGTGAGCGTGTAACAGAGCTAATGAAGCAGAAACAGTACGCGCCAATGTCTGTTGCTGATATGTCTTTGTCGTTATTTGCTGCTGAAAAAGGCTACCTTAAAGATATCGAAATCGCGAAAATCGGTGACTTTGAAGCTGCTTTACTTTCTTATGCAAGTAGCACATACGCAGAGCTTGTGGCTCAAATCAATGAAACTGGTAACTTAAATGCCGAGATCGAAGCGCAGCTTAAAGAACTTCTAACGAAGTTCAAGTCTACGCAAACTTGGTAATTTAGTTATTAATGGTGCGCTTTAGGAAACTAAAGCACACCTTGATTCGGAGAGAGAGTCATGGCCAGCGGAAAAGAGATTAAAAGCAAGATCGGGAGTATTAAAAATACTCAAAAGATCACTAGCGCAATGGAAATGGTTGCTGCGTCTAAAATGAAAAGGGCGCAAGAACGCGTTGCTTCAAGCCGTCCATACGCTGACAAATTACGTGAAGTAATTGGTCGTGTTGCTCAAGCAAATCTTGATTTTACTCACCCGTTCTTAAAAGATCGTGAAGTAAAACGAGTTGGTTATATTGTTATCTCTACAGACCGTGGTCTGTGTGGCGGCCTAAACTCAAACGAGTTTAAGAAAGTTGCACTTGATGTTAAAGCGTGGAAAGAAAAAGGTGTTGATGCTGAGTTTGCTACTTTAGGTAGTAAAGCAGCTGGTTTCTTCCAACGTTTTGGTGGTCAACTACTCGCTAAAAAAGCGGGCCTAGGAGATAAACCTTCAGTACAAGACGTTATTGGTCCTGTAAAAATAATGCTTGATGCATTTTCTGAAGGCAAAATAGACCGTTTATTCTTGGTATATAACAAGTTCGTTAATACCATGAAGCAAGAGCCAATTATAGATCAGTTACTCCCTTTGCCAAAAGCTGAAGAAGAAGTATCTGCTCACACATGGGATTACTTATACGAGCCAAATCCAGAGGCTATTTTAGAGTCTTTGTTAGTACGCTTTATTGAGTCTCAAGCATACCAAGGTGTAGTAGAAAATGCTGCCTCTGAACAAGCTGCTCGTATGGTTGCAATGAAAGCTGCAACTGATAACGCAGGTGACCTTATGGATGAGCTACAGCTTGTTTATAACAAGGCTCGCCAAGCAGCAATCACACAAGAAATTAGTGAGATTTGTTCTGGCTCAGCAGCAGTTTAATGCTTCGGGTAAAGATTAACGAGAGGAATAGACATGAGTTTAGGTAAGGTCGTCCAAATTATCGGCGCCGTTGTGGATATTGAATTTCCACAAGATAGCGTGCCAGCGGTATACCACGCACTAAGAGTTACAGATGGCGATTTAGCTGGTTTGACTTTAGAAGTCCAACAACAGCTAGGTGGCGGTGTAGTGCGTACTATCGCTATGGGTACTACTGATGGTTTACGTCGTAGTGCTTTAGTTATGAATACAGGTGAATCGATTCAAGTTCCAGTTGGTACTGCAACACTTGGTCGTATCATGAACGTACTTGGTGAGCCAATCGATGAAGCGGGTCCAATCGGCGAAGAAGACCGTATGTCTATTCACCGTGCAGCGCCTTCTTACGAAGAGCAATCAAGTTCAGTTGAACTTTTAGAAACTGGTATCAAGGTTATCGACCTTGTATGTCCGTTTGCTAAAGGTGGTAAGGTTGGTTTATTCGGTGGTGCCGGTGTTGGTAAAACCGTAAACATGATGGAACTTATCCGTAACATCGCAATCGAGCACAGCGGCTACTCAGTATTCGCAGGTGTTGGTGAGCGTACACGTGAAGGTAACGATTTCTACCATGAGATGAACGATTCAAACGTACTTGATAAAGTATCGCTTGTATACGGTCAGATGAACGAGCCTCCAGGTAACCGTTTACGCGTAGCGTTAACAGGTCTTACTATGGCTGAAAAGTTCCGTGATGAAGGTCGCGATGTACTTTTCTTCGTAGATAACATCTACCGTTATACACTTGCTGGTACAGAAGTATCTGCACTACTTGGTCGTATGCCATCAGCGGTAGGTTACCAGCCTACACTTGCTGAAGAAATGGGTGTGCTTCAAGAGCGTATCGCGTCTACTAAGACGGGTTCAATTACTTCAATCCAAGCGGTATACGTACCTGCGGATGATTTAACAGATCCATCTCCAGCAACTACCTTTGCTCACTTAGATGCAACAGTAGTACTTTCACGTGATATCGCGTCACTTGGTATCTACCCAGCGGTAGACCCACTTGATTCATCTTCACGTCAGCTTGATCCACAAGTAATTGGTGAAGAGCACTATGGTATTGCACGTGGCGTTCAAACAGTTCTTCAGCGTTATAAAGAACTTAAAGACATCATTGCAATCCTAGGTATGGACGAGCTTTCTGACGAAGATAAGCAACTTGTATCTCGTGCACGTAAAATCCAACGTTTCCTATCTCAGCCATTCTTCGTGGCAGAGGTGTTTACAGGCGCGTCTGGTAAATACGTATCACTAAAAGATACAATTGCTGGCTTTAAAGGCATTTTAAACGGCGAGTTTGATGACCTTCCAGAGCAAGCGTTCTACATGGTTGGCTCTATCGAAGAAGCTCAAGAAAAAGCCAAAGGCATGTAACTAGGAGGGTAGTATGACAGCGATGACTGTACATCTTGACGTAGTAAGCGCAGAACAGAGTTTGTTCTCTGGTCTTGTTGAATCGATTCAAGTATCTGGTAGTGAAGGCGAGCTGGGTGTAAACCTAGGTCATGCTCCACTACTAACTGCCCTTAAACCTGGTATGGTACGTTTAGTTAAGCAATTTGGTCACGAAGATGTGATATATGTTGCTGGCGGTACATTAGAAGTTCAACCAAATCACATCACGATTCTTGCAGATACTGCAGTTCGTGGTGAAGATTTAGATGAAGATTCTGTACAAAAAGCTAAACGTGAAGCTGAAGAACATATGGCGAATTCGTCAGCTGTTGAGTTTGATTATCAGCAAGCGGCTACGCGACTGGCAGAAGCAGTTGCTCAGTTACGCGTAATTCAGCAATTACGTCACAAGTAAGCCTATCCGGTTTTTAAAAAGCCCACTTTAAGTGGGCTTTTTTGTGCCTGTTACTTTTGTATTTACACTAAATACCATAGTCCGATTATTATCTACACATTTACACTTATATCCTTAACCAATCCTCGCTACAATAACGCCATTCAATTAAGTCTATTTTTTCAGTCAAGATTCAGTGCTAGTAAAATAAGCTACTGAGTATTTGCACAAGAAGTGGTTTACGTAATCTTCTGATCAAACATAAAACTTATTTAGCTAAAACAACGAAAAAAGGAAATTGTTTTAATGGCTCTAACAACTGTTATTCTTGCTGCGGGTAAAGGTACTCGTATGCGCTCTGCTCTGCCTAAAGTTCTGCACAACGTTGCAGGTAAACCAATGGTACAGCACGTTATTGATAATGCGATGGCATTAGGTGCAACTACTACAAACCTAGTTTACGGACACGGCGGCGAACTATTACAACAACAACTTGCCGATAACAATGTAAATTGGGTACTTCAAGCAGAACAACTTGGTACTGGCCACGCAGTAGCACAAGCTAACTCTCATGTTAATGATGAAGACACGGTATTAATTTTATACGGCGATGTACCACTAACAAAACAATCAACGTTAGAGCGTTTATTAGCTGCAACACCTAAAAATGGTTTAGCTGTATTAACGGTAAATTTGGTAAACCCAAATGGCTATGGTCGCATGCTTCGTGCCGGTGGTAAGTTAGTCGGTATTGTTGAGCAAAAAGATGCAAGCTCAGAGCAGTTACTAATTAACGAAGTAAATACAGGCATTATGGCTGTTAACGGTAAGCTATTAAAAACATGGTTAGGCAACTTATCTAACAATAATGCACAAGGCGAATACTACCTTACAGATATAGTTGCAATGGCTCATAGTGAAGGCGTAGAAATTACTTCAGCTCAGCCAGACCATGCAATGGAAGTTGAAGGCGCAAACAACCGCGTACAACTTGCAGGCTTAGAGCGTGCTTACCAAGCATGGCAAGCAGAAGAGCTAATGTTAAATGGTGCAACACTTGCCGACCCTGCGCGTATTGATGTGCGTGGAACAGTGACCACCGGTGAAGATGTACTTATCGACATAAATGTTATTTTTGAAGGCACAGTCACGCTTGGTAACAATGTACAAATAGGTCCAAACTGCGTACTTAAAAACTGTAGCATTGGCGATAACGTTGTCATTAAAGCTAATACACTGATTGACGATGCCACAGTTGCAGATAAGTGTACGCTGGGTCCTTATGCTCGCCTTCGCCCAGGCGCTGTAATGGAAGAAGACTCACACATTGGTAACTTTGTTGAGATGAAAAAAACCCGACTAGGTAAAGGCTCTAAAGCCAACCACTTAAGTTATTTAGGTGATGCTGAAATTGGCGAAAAAGTGAATATTGGCGCTGGCACTATTACCTGTAACTACGATGGTGTTAACAAAGCAAAAACTATTATTGGCGATAATGCCTTTATTGGTTCTAATTCATCACTCGTTGCCCCAGTAAATATAGGCGCAACTGCAACAATTGGTGCAGGCTCTGTGATCACCAGTACCGTTGAAGATGACCAATTAGCAATTGCACGCTCTAAACAGCGTAATTTAACGGGTTGGAAACGCCCAGTTAAAAAATAACAATAGAGGCTACTTAGGTAGCCTTTTTTATTTTAGTTGAAGTTTAAATTGCTCTTTATAGCGTCTAGACAAGTTAAGTACTTTACCTGTTGTTAGTTTTATTTCACTGTCGCCACTGGGGAGTGCTGTAATGGACTCCACTTTATCGAGTTTTACGCCATGGCTGCGGTGAATTCTACAAAATCCCTGTACTTCAAGTTGTTTGCTCAATGCTGTAAGCGTTGCCCTTAACGGATATATGCGTGAGCCTATATGTAGGTTTACATAATTACCCGACGATTCAAGCCAATCAACATCCTCTATTTTTATAATGAATTCTTTTCCGAGCTTTTTAACTAATAGGCGGTTTATGGTCGATGTTGTTTGCTGCTCACTTTCTTCAATTGAAGAGGCTTCACCTAGTAACTGCTGCACCACATATTGATATACTTTGATAAGTACGATGAAAAAGACAAAGCTTATAGCGTCTTTCTGGTATTCATAAATAAGCTCAAACCAGCTAAGTCCAAAGTTGTAAGACCCATCATTCAACAAATATATGAATTTACGAACCCCTACCATAATACCAACGTGTAACACGCTAAATATAATAGAGGCACCAAAGTACATACCTAATGAAGCCGTAATATTTTGCCAATTAAAAGATAAGTGTCTTAAAAACCAAATTAAAATAGGGAATATAAGCAAAGTACTCAAGGCACTTGAATACTCCCAAACAAATGGCTCCCACATTAAAAAAGTTAAAGCCCCTTCTCTTTGGGCTTCCATTATTTGGGTTGTAGCGTTTACTGTATTATTAATTAATACGTAAGCACACAGTAATACTGATGCGTAAATGCTTTGAAAACGTTGAAAGTGCTGTAGGTTCATAAATGTATGCTTATTGCTGATGTGGCACGCTTATCCCTGTATACCACCTTTTATCACTATTGCTTGTAATATAAGCACTTATCGATAGTTTTAGCGAGAGCTTTAGGTATCAATAGCGCATAACATTTATTAAGTAGTAAAAGCATGAGCGCTCAAACACAACACCCTTTATTAGTTAATTCGCGTAAATATTATCTTGATTGGCTTAGGGTAATCGCATTTGCGTCGCTAATTTTTTATCACATTGGCATGTTGTATAGCGAAAACTGGGGATTTCATTTTAAAAGTAATTATACATCACAGTATGTTGAATATTTAATGTTGGTGTTTTCACCTTGGCGCATGTTGCTCATTTGGTTTATTTCGGGCGTAGCACTGCGTTTTATGATTGATAAAGTAAGCAGCTTGAAATCTTGGTTACATTTCACCTTATACCGTTCTATTTTTTTACTATTACCCTTGCTGGTGGAACTATGGCTAATAGTGCCTTTACAGCTGTTTGCAGAAATGTCGCAGCACGGTGTTATTGATATTAGCTATTGGCAATTTTATTTAGCTTTTATAGAGACAAACAATACGCTTTTTATTAATTATCAGTCTGGAGTGTGGCCGAATGTGGATGTAAATCACTTATGGTATTTGCGCTCGTTGTGGCAATTTATGCTGATCATTATCGTTTTAACTCTTTTTGCACGCCTGCTTTTTCTTACGCCTTTAAAAACATTTGTTAAAGGGGATATGTCATTTGGGCTTTTAATTACCTTGCTCACTATTGCCGTACTATTTACAAGCCATTACTTAACTGGCGATTCAATCAGAGAGACTAACGGCTTAATACTGCTACTCGCAGGATACATACTTGCCAAAAACACTTACTTTTGGAACTGCTTAAATAAAAACTTGGTATTACTAGCTTTGAGTTTTGCGGTTTTGTTTGTACTTATAATATTAAGTTATCAGAAGGTGTTTACTCTTCCTCATTTTATTTTAAGCGCTAGCTACAATATTCAACGTGTTGTAGGTGTATTTTTTGTACTCGCGTTCGCTCACCGATTTTTAAATTTTAATACTTACTATTTAAAACAGCTCAATGTATGGGTGTTTCCCTTTTATTTATTGCATCAAAGCATTTTGATTATTTTGTGTTTTTTACTACAGCCTTTAAGTTTAGGGGCTGTTGTTGAACCATTCATCATTATTTTAGGGACTTGGTTTTTCTGTGGTGTTTTTACATGGGGTATTACACGTATTGATGTACTTAGACCTTTGCTAGGGGTTGCAATTAAACAAGAGTATTCCTCGACTGTAAAAACGATTGGCTATACGGCCGCTTTAATTTTAATAACTCCGCTAGCGTATAAGCTAATTACTTAGGCTAAGGGCTGTATTAAAACTGCCATAATCTTGTCATGCCTGTGTGTTGATATTTAGCAAATACAATACTAAGGAAAATCACATGTTTAAAAAATCAATTATTGCGCTGTCACTTATATCTGTTCTTACTGCCTGCTCATTTGATGGTGACGATGGTCAAAACGGCTCTCAAGGATTACAGGGAGAGCAAGGCACAGATGGAACTAATGGGCTAAATGGTATAAATGCAAACTCAGCATTAAATATTAGCCTTGCGGGTAGAGGTGTACTAAATGCACAAAGCCCAGAAGGAGCGGCTGAAATAGTTGCATATCAAGCGTCTAAAAAATGGATTTACGCTATTAACAGTTCAGGCGATGACGCTGTTGTTAATATTCTACCCGCCGACACCTTTGATACCGCAGCTCTAGTTAAAGATAACGAAGGGGTTATAAACGTTACTAACTTAACCTCGGCCATTACGTTGTCTTTAAGCGAGCACACCCAAGGCGATGCAAACAGCATTGCTATTGATGAAAATAACAATCTACTTGCAGTGGCAATGGCTGCTGAAAGCACGGGTGATACAGGGCAAATTGCGTTTTACGACATAAGTGGCGACTCACCTGTATTTATTAAAAACGTAACGGTCGGTTTTTTACCAGACATGGTGACGTTCACCCACAATGGTGCAAAAGTAGTGGTTGCTAACGAAGGCGAACCAAGTGACGACTACAGCGTAGATCCTGAAGGTTCTATTAGTATTATCGATATAACAAATAATGTAATAGCCGATACAGCAATAAATATTGATTTTAAGGCCTATAACAACAAACAAATTGAACTAGAGGCACAAGGGATAGTTTTTGCTAACCCAAATGGGCGTACTATTAATGGCAACCTAATAAATACCACCGTGGCTATGGACTTAGAGCCTGAATACGTCAGTATTTCTAAAAATAACAAATACGCCTATGTATCTATTCAAGAAAACAATGCACTCGCAATTGTTAACTTAGAGGACAACAGCCTTGAGCTAAAAGGCTTAGGCTTTAAAGATTGGTCAAGCTTACAACTTGATGCCTCAGATAAAGATGGCGGCGTTAATTTTAAATCATACCCAGGGCTCTATGGTATGTACCAGCCCGATACTATCTCAAGCTTTAGTTGGAAAGGCGCTAATTTTATAGTCACTGCCAACGAAGGTGACGCAAGAGAATACTTTTTTGATACTACAGATGAAGCAGACTGTATAGCAAAGGGCGGACTTGATTACGATAAAGACGATGGTTGCTTAGCTTATATAGATGAGAGCCGCGTTGAAGACTTAGCGCTTGCTGCTAATTTTGATTACTTAAATAACGACGATAACGATATTGGTCGCTTAAAAGTAACAACAATAAAAGGCGATACTAATAACGATGGCCAATACGAATCACTTTATGGTTATGGTGCACGTTCGTTTACCATTTGGGACAGTAATGGGCTGGTGGTTTTTGATTCAGGTGATGATATAGCACGTATAACAGCATCTGTGCATGGTGAATCATTTAACAATAATGAAGATGAAAACAAAGGTGACTCACGTTCAGATGATAAAGGCGCAGAGCCTGAAGCGCTGACTATTGGTAAAATTGACGATCGTACATTTGCTTTTGTTGGATTAGAACGTATGGGCGGTATTATGGCTTACGACATTACTAATCCATACAATGTGCAATTTGAAGACTACTTCTATAATAGAGGCTTAATTAAAGGAGCTAATATTACAGGCGATTTAGCGCCTGAAGGAATGGTATTCGTTCCAGCAGAGCAAAGTGCTACAGGAAACCCACTCTTAATTGTTGGAAATGAACTATCAGGCTCTATTGCCGTATGGGAAATAGCACCTAAATAAGGCTTAAATTTTAAATAAAGCTGTGTGTTGTTTGTTTAACATACAGCTTAGTTTAAACCTTACTAATACATCATCAATGGATACATAAATTATGAGTGTTTTTTAAACTAAAAGTATCCTGCAGCCCTTTATTTGTATAGCTTTCATACTAAATTNCCCTTTATTTGTATAGCTTTCATACTAAATTCATTTAATTGTCAAAAAGCTGAAATAAAACATTGACCCCCGCTCGAATCTCCCTATAATGCGACCCCACTGAGACGGGAAACGCCAACGCATAGCGAGGCACGAACTACTCAGAGAGTTAAATAAAACTTCGGTTTTAAATTGTCGAAAGAAAGTTTAAAACTAAGTGTTGACTCGAGAAATAAAGGGTGTATTATTCTCATCCCTTGAGACGCTAAAGCGACTCAAAACGTTCTTTAACAATATAAAGCAATCATCTGTGTGGGCACTCGTACAGATTGAGTTCTAACAGCCAACCTACTTAGGTAGCGAGGCAAACAA
>NZ_JADYXB010000030.1:0-47951 GCF_015864485.1 Pseudoalteromonas sp. SWN166 | reverse complement strand
CGTTGTCGATTGATGCGAAATCTTTAGCAACACCGCCGTATACTTTTGCAAGTACGTTAGTGATTGCTGCAGTTAGTGTAGTTTTACCGTGGTCAACGTGGCCGATTGTACCAACGTTTACGTGCGGTTTTACGCGTTCAAACTTTTCTTTTGCCATGACGGAACCTATCAGTTTTGTGTATCTAAATTACATATGAAAATAATCCACCAGAGGTAGATTAAGTTAATTTTTTCAAATAGTATTTTCTGACAGATAAAGGAAGTAATCAAGGAGATTCTTAGGACTGGTGCTGATAGGCAGAGTCGAACTGCCGACCTCACCCTTACCAAGGGTGCGCTCTACCAACTGAGCTATATCAGCAACACAAGAACTGGAGCGGGCAGCGGGAATCGAACCCGCATCATCAGCTTGGAAGGCTGAGGTAATAGCCATTATACGATGCCCGCATAAAAATCTGTTCTTAAACTACCTCTAACCGTCAAGAATAAAGTGGTGGAGGGAGCTGGATTCGAACCAGCGAAGGCTGAGCCGTCAGATTTACAGTCTGATCCCTTTGGCCGCTCGGGAACCCCTCCACGATAATTCTCTACTAATTCACTTCCGGTAAAAGGAAAGTGGTGCCGACTAACCGAGTCGAACGGTTGACCTACTGATTACAAGTCAGTTGCTCTACCAGCTGAGCTAAGTCGGCACTGCTTTAGTACGGGGCGAGATATTAGAGTAAGGTTTATTGGGATGCAACAATAAAATTAAAAAAAGTGTAAATTTTTAGTTTAAATGCTCAATATTCACGCGAAAACGCGTTTTTTGCACTTTTTTATCGTATTTTACTGAGTTGATGCCAATAATTTAATCCCTTCATTACGAGCAATGAATCAAAAATACTGCCTGCAAATTGTTGTTGTAATAGCGAGCCATAGCCACCAGCAAAAATAATTTGTGTTGCTTGTTCTGTTTTTTGAGCCGTTAAATTCAGCTTAGCTTGCTCAATTGCCCCGATGGTTGCCACTAAGGCACCGTTTTTTAAACCATTTGGCGTGTTTTTACCCAGTTCATTAGTAAACGGTGTTTTACCGTCATCAAAAACACGTTGGGTGTTTTGTGTAAGCGATGAGGTCATTAAATCAAGCCCGGGTAAAATCCAGCCACCCAAATGTTGTCCTTCGCCATTAAGCACGTCAATTGTGGTCGCGGTGCCTGCATCAACAACAATACATGCTTTATGTGGGTATAACTTAAAGCCTGCAATAAGCGCAAGCCACCTGTCTATGCCTAAGTTACCCACATGCTCGTAAGCGCAGATTAATCCTCCAAGCGTTTTGGTTACCTTAGCTTCAAAGCAAATGATATTATTGCTAGCCGCTTGCGCGAAAATATCGCTCAGTAAATCACTGCGCCCTACGCACGCATAAATCACTTCGGTTATTTGCAACCAAGGTAGGTTATTTATATCTACTGGTTGTGCTTGCTCGTTATGCCACAGCACAGCTTTTAGTGATGTATTTCCTACGTCGATCAGTAATCTCATACTTGCGCCTTTCGAAGAGAGACTTCCCCACCGTAATAACTTTTTACTTCACCATCTTGGCGAATTCGTATTCCACCTTGTGGGTCAATGCCTTCACATATTCCACGCCAGCTTCTGTGCCCAGTATTTAGCTCAACGTATTCGCCAGCAAACGCATTGAGTGAATTCCATTGCTCATACATATTTTGCAAACCAGTTTGACGATACTTTGCTAAACGCTGCTCTAAGTGGTGAGTAAGCGACGCCACCAGCTGGTTTTTATCAAGCTTTTGAGTATGTTGATTTAAGTCGGTCCACGCTTGGTCTATATGTTGGCTAAAACTCTCAGGCATTTGTAAATTAATACCTATACCAATCACTAACTGACAAGGTCCTTGCGGCTGTCCGTCGAGTTCAACCAATACACCTGCAAGTTTTTGTTTATTTATATAAATATCGTTAGGCCATTTAAGCTCTACGTCAATTTGGTATAACGCTTTAATTGCATCATAAACAGCAAGGCCTACCGCAATTGATACACCCATTGCAGCTTGAAGCCCGTCATCTAAACGCCAAAAATAACTGTAATACAAATTAGCGCCAAATGGGGATTGCCAAACACGGCCACGTCGGCCGCGCCCTGCTTGCTGCATTTCGGCAACAATAACAGTACCAGACTCAAGCGCTGTTTTAGCCTGTATGCGGCGCATAAGCTCGCTGTTGGTCGAATCTATAATAGGGTGTACTTCTACATTGGCCGTATGATCACCTAACGCTTTGTAGTGCTGATCAATTTGTATTTTATTTAAAAGGCCCACTTGGCTATTCAAGCAATAGCCTTTGCCGGTTACTTTAAAAATATCCAAGCCCATTTCTTGTAACGTTTTAATATGTTTACTAACCGCAGATCGGCTAATTCCTAGCTTTTCACCCAAGGCTTGGCCAGATACAAAGCCCCCTTGGTTGAGTGCATTTAAAATAGCGAGTTTGTTTCCATCAGGTGCTTTCATTGTATTGGCTCCACACTAATATGGCATTCGCTAGTTTGATTAATTAAACGTACTTCGTGCTCAAGCATAATGTTGTAGCGTGTATAAACAACTTGCTGAATATGTTTAATCATTTTTATTAGGTCACTGCCTTCACTATTTCCGTGATTAACAAGCACTAGCGCTTGTTGTTGATGCACTTCTATACCGGCCTCGCGGTATCCTTTTAAACCACTTTGATCGATTAACCAACCAGCCGCTACTTTGTGATGGCTGTGCCCATATTCGTAATGGGGTAAATCTGCAAATTGTTTTAATAGCTCAGCTAACTGGGGGTTAGTTATTATTGGGTTTTTAAAAAAACTGCCCGCATTTGGCAATGTATATGGGTTTGGTAATTTACTATTACGCGTTTTTATAACCTGCTCAAACACTGCTTGCGGTGTAATAACATCTAGCTGCTGCAAAGGCCCATAACTTAAAACTGGTTGCCACTTTTTTGGAAGCGCTAAATGCACTTGCGTGATCACCGCTTTATTTTTAAGGTCATGTTTAAATATTGAGTCTCTGTAGGCAAATTCACATTGTGTATTATTTAGCGAGTGCATAGTTTTAGTGGTTATATCAAAGTATTCTACCAACTCAATAAATTTAGCTATCTCAACGCCATAAGCACCAATATTTTGTACCGGCGATGCACCCACTGTGCCCGGTATAAGTGCTAGATTTTCAAGCCCGGGAATATTTTTATCAAGTAAGTAACTTACTAACTTATGCCAGTTTTCGCCTGCGGCAACACTTACTAACACATCACTTTCACGCTCGGTAATTTGAATACCTTTGGTTGCCATTTTAATAACGCTACCAACGTAATCGTCTAAAAATATAGTATTACTGCCCTCACCTAATAAGCAAAATGACGTGTTAAAGCTTTGCGTTTTAAGCTGCTCAAGCTGAGTAATTTCAACAAAATTTTGGCATTGGCTGTTTAATGCGAATGTATGTAAGGAGTGTAATGAATGCGCCACAAAGCTCTCTAAAAATACCGGTAACTAATCGCAATAGTTTACCTCATCGTCGCAAATGTGGCACTAGATTGTAAAAATCACTCAACCCACCGTGCCAATCGTGATATAAAACCATCACTTTTTTATTTGTGTTCAGAGTAATGATGAAAATTAAACCTCTTTTTTTAAGCCTCGCTATGGCGGGTATGTGTTCGCAAGCAATGGCTAATGCGATTGACCAAAACTCGTATGCTAACCTTGATGATGTTGTTACTACTCACTTAAACCTTGATTTAGATGTCGACTTTGCCGACAAGCAGTTAGAAGGTTTTGTTGAGCATACTCTTCATTGGAACAACAGCAAAAGTAGAACGCTTGTACTTGATACCCGCGACTTAGACATTGATAAAGTAATGTACAAAGATCAAAGCGGTAACTGGAAAAAAGCAACTTTTGATTTAGCTAAGCGTGATGACGTTAAAGGTTCAAAGCTTACTATTAAGTTTAAAAACCAAGCTGAAGTAGTGCGCATTTATTACAACAGTCGTCCAGAAGCATCTGGCCTGCAATGGTTAACACCAGAGCAAACGGCAAGTAAAACGCATCCGTTTATGTACAGCCAATCGCAAGCAATTCATGCGCGTAGTTGGATCCCAGTGCAAGATACACCTGCAATGCGTGTAACTTACTCTGCGCGAATTCATACACCAAAAGATATACGTGCTGTAATGAGTGCCGATAACAAAGATGCGCTTTATAAAGATGGCGACTACATTTTTGATATGCCACAAGCAATTTCACCTTACCTAATTGCGATTGGCGCAGGTAATTTAGAATTTAAAGCAATGTCGCGTCAAACGGGTATATTTGCTGAGCCAACTATTTTAGATGCCTCAGTTGCTGAATTTGACGACACCCAAGCTATGATCGACAAAACAAACGCTATGTACGGCGAATATGCGTGGGGCCGTTACGACTTACTAATGCTGCCGCCTAGCTTCCCGTTTGGTGGCATGGAAAATCCACGCTTATCGTTTATAACTCCAACGGTTGTTGCTGGTGATAAAAGCTTAGTTAACCTTATTGCCCATGAGCTTGCTCATTCTTGGTCAGGTAACTTAGTAACTAACGCAACGTGGGAAGATTTATGGTTAAACGAAGGTTTTACCTCGTACGTTGAAAACCGCATTATGGAAGAAGTATTTGGTCGTGACCGTGCGGTTATGGAACAAGCACTTGATTCTGCATCACTGCGTGCGCAAATTAAAACAATTGATGCACCAGATACACGCCTTAATTTAAAACTTAATGGCCGCGACCCAGACGATGCGTTTAGCTCAGTGCCTTACACTAAAGGTCAGTTATTTTTAATCTATCTAGAAAACAAATATGGTCGCGATAAGTTTGACCCATTTGTAAAAGCGTACTTTAAAGAGTTTTCGTTTAAATCACTGACTACTGCACAATTTGTTACTTACTTAAAAGCTAACTTAATTGAGAAGTACCCTGGTGTTGTAAGTATGGATAAAGTAAACGAATGGATTTTTGAGCCTGGCTTACCAAGTGATGCACCAAACCCTACTTCTGATGCATTTGATAAAGTAGATACTGCAACAGCAGCATGGTTGAAAGGCGACACAACAGCAGCTCAACTACCAACGGCTGATTGGTCTGTACATGAGTGGCTACACTTTTTAAATAACTTACCACGTGATTTAAGCCAAGAGCACATGGTTGAGCTAGACTCAGAGTTTAACTTAACGCAGTCAACTAATGCTGAACGTGCATTTGCTTGGTTTATGCTAGCTGTAGGCAATGGTTATCAACCAATTTATCCTGCGCTTAATAAGCACTTATCAGGTATTGGCCGTCGTAAATTAATTGTGCCGTTATATAAATCACTTATCACTAACGGTAAAAAAGAGTGGGCACAAAGCGTGTACTTAAAAGCGCGCCCAGGGTATCACCCACTTGCACAAGGTACTATTGACGCATTGTTTGAATAAATAGCGTTAATTAGAAACTAAAAAGGGCCAAGTTTGGCCCTTTTGTTTGTCTGTACTTTAATTTTTCACTTTTTCTAAAAAAGCTTTACGCTCTGCCGTTGTGGCTTGCTGCCACCAAAAATCAAGCATTTGTGGCGCACTTGGCATACCCTTACCTGTAACTGGTGCTATTGGCTTTATTGGTCGGCTTGGACGTGAAGGCCCTGCTGGCACTGTATTTTTCATTACCGGTTTATTACTTGCTAACTGCGTATCAGGAATAACACTTAATGGTTTAGCAATGGCGCTATTTTTGGCTTTTAAGCTCACTTGAGGGGCTTCTGCAAATACTTTTGCAGATACTGCATTTTCCGCTCGATTAAACACTAAGGTATAATCTTTACCCGCTTCAATAGTTACATCAACCCAAAATGGCTCAGACTCCACAACTTCATGCGTGTCATAATCATCTTCATATAAATCGGTGTACTTTAGCCTAAGCTGATAAGTGCCTGGTGCAAGCTCTACATCATCAATACGGCTAAACAAAGAGCTTTCTAGCATGCGGTCACCCACTTGCAGTGGTACAAACTCTTCTGGAAAGTGAATATTTTCAGCATTAGCCGAAAAACTAACTAGTAATGCAACGACACTACTTATTAAAATTGGTTTAAGCATATTAACTCCTTTATTTGATTTCAGTTTGACACTGCTTTGAAAGTTTGTCATTAGTGAGCTTAAATTTCATAACACTTAATTAGGAACACACTATGAGCCAAGAAACTATTTTTACCAAAATAATTAATCGTGAAATTCCAGCCGATATCGTTTATGAAGATGAAGACACTCTCGCATTTAAAGATATAAACCCACAAGCGCCTTTTCACGTGTTAATTATCCCAAAAAAAGCAATTGCCACTATAAATGATATAAACCCTGAAAACTCACACTTAGTAGGCAACTTATACGTTGTTGCGGCTAAATTAGCTAAACAGCATAATTTTTCTGATGACGGATACCGCGTGGTTATGAACTGTAACGAGCATGGAGGGCAAACTGTTTATCACATACATTTACATATGCTTGGCGGTAAAGAAATGGGATGGCCACCTTATCAAAGTACAAAAAAAGTAAATTAATTAAAATTTTTTTGTTACTTTATTCTGCTCAAGTAATTAGTTACAAATATTATGATTTTTCATGAGCATAAAGTGAGAAATAGTTACTTATTTGCAACATTTTATGTTTAAATAATTGTAAAATCGTATTTGTTATTGAGTACACCAGCGACTTTCTAATACTAAAGGTGTGGAAGTCGTGATAAACTCAACCAGTCAGCTTTATAAAAGAGTATAAAAAACATGAGCAGTTCAGCCTTTTTGTTATTAGATAAAGAGCCAATTAACACTATTGGCATAAACGTTTTAGAACCTTTGTTAAAAACGCAAGGCCTTGACGTAACCACAGGTACGAACATTTTAGATATACCTGAAGGGACTCGACTTTTGTTTATTGAAACATCAAGTAAAGATGCATGGGGTAAACTAAAAGAACAACTAGTAAACCTGCGTATTAAATGCGATATCATATTATTCAACCTAGACGAAAACCCAGAGCTTGCTAATCGCGCGCTTTTAAGCGGTATTCGCGGCGTATTTTATACAACCGATAACGCGGATGTATTAATGAAAGGTATACGCCTACTAATGGAAGATCAACTTTGGTATCGTCGCGATATTATGTGTAATGCATTAAATCGTATGTTGCAGTTTAACAAAGACGCACTGCACAAACTGACTGAAGGTGATATAGAGCCAGTTAAACTTACTAAGCGAGAAAAAGCAATTATCTCATTAATGAGTAATGGCTCTAAAAATAAAGAAATCGCTGAAGAACTTAGCATTAGCCCACATACTGTAAAAACACATTTATACAGTGCATTTAGAAAAACTAAATGTCGTAACCGTATTGAGCTACTGTCTTGGGCACAACAAAATATACCTGACGAAATTCGCTAAATACATATTTTGACTAAATATACAAAAACAGACACTTAAGTGTCTGTTTTTGTATGTGTTACATATTTATTTAATACCAATTCGCTTACTAAGTTAACTACTTTGAGGATTGGTATAACTGTATACTTTTGATAATCTTGGTTTAAAAATTACTTTGCTGGAATATTAATGCTCGATTCTTTCACTCTTTACTTTGCCAGCATAGCCATTATGGTTGTAATGACCTTACTTAACTTTTTAACATGGCGAACAAACAAACAAATCCCAGGCACACTGCTATACATTTTTTATCCTCTATTACTATTAGGTTCTGTTATTGGCTTTACTCTTGTTGGTGAGGCACATAATTTAGTTATTATTAGCGTAGCGAGTAGCATGATGTTTGCCGCATCAGTAGTTCATTGCCTTTCACTCAGTCAGTTTTTAAACTATCACGGTATAGGTTTTAAATTACTTTGCTCCGTTACCGCTTTTAGCGCTATAACGCTTGGTTATTACACCTTTTTTGACCCATCTTTGCGCGAAAGAATTATTGCATCCGATTTACAGCACATAGCAGAAGCTGGGTTTTTACTCTTTATATTTATTAAATATGCCCGCAAGCCTTATCCTAACGGCAGCATTGTATACATAACCATTTTAACGCTTGTTACTTTTAGCTTTATTGGCCGCTTGTTATTCATGGATAACATTGAACAAAAAAACCTTTTAACAAACGGCTGGTTTAGCGCTTTATTATTTTTGAATGGCGTGATTGCACCGATGTTTTACGCTTCGGGTATGGCGCTATTATGTAATGAGCGCAGAGAGCAGCACCTTAATAAATTAGCCGATAAAGCACAAAAAGATTTAGAGATACGCGGACTCTTTTTATCAACGATAAGCCACGAAATTCGTACCCCACTTAACGGTATTTTAGGCAGCGCTCAACTTGTTATGAACCAAACAAGTGATACACGCAATAAAGCTTACTGCGAGGCAATTATAAATTCTGCCGAATCACTTAACTTATTGGTAGATAAAGTCCTTGATTACGCGAGCCTTGATCAAAGTGATGAAGCGCTTTACGAAGAAGATGTAGAGTTTAAAACATGGCTTAATAATTTATGCTTATTACTAAGCCCACTCGCCGAGCAAAAACAGCTCAAGTTTGAGCTAATATGTAATATCCCAGAGCAAGCCTGTTATTACTGTGACCAACAAAAGCTTAGGCAAATAATTATTAATTTAGTGGGTAATGCAATTAAGTTTACAGACCACGGAACCGTTAAAATTCAGGTTGATTTAGTCTTAGAAAAGCAACTTGAACATACCATAAAAATTAGCGTAAAAGATTCAGGACCAGGAATTGAGAACGATGAGATAGCCTACTTAACAGAACCTTATGTGCAAAGTAGTGCAGGGAAAGAGAAAGGCGGTACCGGCCTTGGCTTAGCTATTACCAGCCGCTTACTTGAAAAGCTGAGTAGCCGACTCGAAATAGCCAGCCAGCTTGGTACAGGCAGTGTATTTAGCTTTACCATCACGTTTGCTTTAGGCGAATTAAGTCTTGTAGAGCAGCGTCATCAAACTAAAGATTACTTAACAGGTCTTGATGTATTACTGGTTGAAGATTTAGATTTAAATCAAAAAATTGCTATAGAATTTATGGCCGACGATGAGCACAAAATTAAGCTCGCAAAAGATGGGAAAAGCGCAATAGAACTCATGCAAGCTCATCACTTTGATGTTGTTTTACTTGATATGAACCTACCTGATTTAACAGGCCAAGAAGTACTTAAACGTCTAAAACGCATTGATCATAAAAATCAACGAACTCCAGTACTCGCATTTACTGCAAGCCTTAGCCCTGACGAGGTAAAAGAATATTTAGAATTAGGAATAAAAGACATTGTAGGCAAGCCTATTAAGCACGAGAAGCTTCGCCAAGCACTTAGCGACTCTCAATCCAATCAAACCGCTAACATAGCCGTAGAATTAATTGATACCTTGTATGACAAAACAGCAGCCGAAACACTCACCAGCTCGTTTAGTGAAGATGAAGTATCTTCAATTTATAATGAATTTGTGCTTTCGGCGCGTAACAAGCTAATTCGCTGTCAAAAGCTCATTGATCAACATCCCGAGCAATGCATTAAACTTTTACATCGCCAAGCAAGTACCGCGCTGCAGTTGGGTTTTAATCGCTATGGTATAGAGCTTAAAAAAATAGAGCGCCGTTTACTCGATAAAAAACCACACAATAACATGCTTGATGAAGCGTTAGATCTGTGGCAACGAAGCTTAGAGCAATATTTAAAGTTTGTGCGTGGGCAGTTAGAGTAATAGCTAATTATTAGCCTCTTCCATATTTATCATCAAATCGCTCTATATCGCTTTCATCAAGTACAGCACCGGTTTGCACTTCAATGACAATTAACGGCTCTTTTTGATTATTAGCCAAGCTATGAATTTGTTTTGCGGCGATATAACACGATTGGTCATGCGTTAGCGTATGCGCTTGCTCGTTAATACATACATTTGCAATACCCGAAACCACAACCCAATGTTCGGCTCGGTGCTGATGGCGCTGCGTCGAAAGCTTAGCACCGCTGTTAACAGTGATTTTTTTAACTTTAAAGCCAGCGCCTTCAACTAAAGTACGGTAATTTCCCCATGGGCGAAAAACGACTTGATGGTGGCTAAGTTTATCAGCCTGTGTTGTCGCAACTTGCTTAAGCAACAAAGGCAGTAAATCTAGCTCATTTTGATTTGCTATTAACGTGGCATCATGAGTATGAATAATCGCTAAATCACTTACTCCAAGCGTGGCAATTGTGTGCTCCGCTTCGTTTATTACTAAGTTGTTAGTGCTTTTTTGAGCCATATAATTAGCATTTAAACTATTACCGTGTTCATCTTTTTTTGTAAGTGCATCAAGAGATGAAAAACTACCTACGTCACTCCATTGTAAGTCAACCGGCATGACGATTACGTTATTGCTGCGCTCTAAAATAGCGTAGTCAATTGAATCACTTGGGCAATGCTCAAGTGCACTGTTGCTTGGGCGGGTAAACCCTAAATCTTTAGTAAACTGTGCCGCTGCAGCTACGCTCTTTGCTATTTTTGGGGCAAACCGTTCGAGCTCTTTTAAGTATGCCGCTGGGGTAAATAAAAACATGCCGCTATTCCAGCTATAACCACCTTGGGTTAAATAACGTTTCGCTGTATCTAGGTTAGGCTTTTCTTTAAATTGAGCAACATCGTAACAACCCGTACCGGCAATAGCCGCGCCTTGTTTTATATAGCCATAGCCAGTATGTGGCTCTGTAGGCGTAATCGAAAACGTAACAAGCTTTCCTTGCTCGGCAAGTTTTACAGCTTCAGGGAGCTTAGTAGTTAATACATCAAAGTTTTCAATATGGTGATCGGCAGGCATCACTAATAACGGTCCGGTAATCCCATTTTGCAGTGCATAGTGGGCGGCTAATGCGATGGCTGGCGCGGTATTTTTACCTTTGGGTTCGAGTAATAATGCAGTAGGAGTTGAGCTTGCGGCTTGCTCTGCGGCAATAAATCGGTGCTGCTCATTACACACTAAAATAGCGTTATCGAACAAGTTATTAGAAACTCGCGCTAATGTACTTTGCAGTAATGACGTGTTTTCACTAAGTAGTGGTAAAAATTGTTTAGGCATTGCTTGGCGAGAAAGCGGCCACAAGCGAGAGCCTATGCCACCGGCTAAAATTACAGGAGTGATCAAAGTGTTCATAATGTACATTAGCCGCCAACAAAAAATATCAGCGACTATTTTAACACTTTATTGGCTCTGCACTAAATTAACGTATTTATATTAATGTAAAAGAGTCAGCGTCTAAGTAAGCAGGAAACGCTGCTTTAAACTCATCCAGTGGTGCTTTTTCAAGTGTTATAGTAACTAGCTGCTCAGTGTTATCTTGCGCTTTAGTTAAGGCATCGCCTTTAAAGTCGTATACCGCTGTACCGCCATTGTGCGAGGCACCATTACCGTCTTCCCCCACGCGATTAACGCCTACTACGTAGCATAGGTTTTCCATTGCACGCGCCATAAGTAACGTATCCCAAATATGGCGGCGTACAGCAGGCCAATTTGCTACGTTTATCATTACATCGTAGTCGTTATTATTGCGTTGAAATACCGGAAAACGCAGGTCGTAACATACCTGTGGTAACAATTTAAAGCCGTTGATTTCAAAAATTTTGCGCGCTTGCCCTGCTACAACGTAGTCACCCTCACTGCCTAGACGAAATAAATGGCGCTTATCGTAATAACTCACCTCTCCATCGGGCTTTACCCAATAAAACCGATTGGCTTTTTTATCACCTTGTGCAACAAGTACTGAACCCGCAATAACCGCATTATGTTTATGAGCCTGCGCCTTTAACCAAGTAAGTACTTTACCGTTTTCGGGCTCTGCACAATCTAAATTAATAGCAAAGCCAGTCGAAAATGTTTCGGGCAGTAAAATAAGATCGGGCTGATGCGTAATTGCTTCAAGCTGCTTATTAAACATGGCTAAATTAGCATCTTTATCAAGCCAATAAAGCGAGCTTTGCAATGCTGTAATGGTTAAAGTTGACATAATATTTGCGCAGCCTCTATGAGAGTGTTGTCGTTTTTAGCAAAGCATAAACGAATTACTTTGTCGGTTGGTGGATTTTGATAAAAAACACTTAGCGGAATAGCCGCAACACCGGCTTGCTCAACTAACCAATGGCAAAATTCAACATCGTTTAAATCCGATACATCGCTGTAATCTAACAATAAAAAGTAAGTGCCTTGGCTAGGTAAAATCTTAAAACGGCTGTTACTTAAATGACTCGCTAATAAGTCGCGTTTTTGCTGATAAAACCCACTTAGCTCATCTATATGCTCGCCTTGCTGCTCGAGCATATCGGCAAGCGCATGTTGGGCAGGCGTAAAACTCGAAAACGTAACATACTGATGAATTTTTCTAAATTCGACTGCTAAATCAGCAGGTGCAATGCAATAACCCATTTTCCAGCCCGTGCTGTGAAACGTTTTGCCAAAACTCGATATAACAAAGCTTTTGGCAAATAATTCATCATCGCGTAATACACTTAAATGCGGCTGATCATCAAACGTAATATGCTCATATACCTCGTCGCTTATTACATATATTTTGTGAGTACCAACTAACTCTTTAAGCTCTTTTAAATCTTGCGCCTGCAATATTTTACCGCTCGGGTTATGCGGTGTATTAATAATAATTGCACGGGTGTTTTTAGTCATTGCTTGGCTCACTATCTGCCAATCAATTGTGTAATTTGGTGCACTTAAAGCAATGTGTATTGCCTTACCCCCAGCAAGTTCAATTGCAGGTTGGTAAGAGTCATATGCAGGGTCAAATACAATCACTTCATCATTGGGCCGTACAATTGTTTGAATAGCCACAAACAATGCCTCTGTTGCGCCTGAGGTAACTGTAACCTGCTCCGAGGCGTTTATATCAGCTGCATATTTGCGCTTTGCTAAATCAGCAATTTGTTGCTGTAATCGAGGTACGCCACTAGAAGGTGAATATTGATTAACGCCTTGCTGCACATAATAATTTAGCTGCGTTTTTAAAAGTTCAGGAGCATCGAACTCAGGAAAACCTTGAGAGAGATTAATTGCCGAAAACTCATTAGCCAACCCACTCATTTGGCTAAATATACTAACGCCTAAATTTGGTAATTTACTTTCAAACACGTGATGCCCTTAATGATGGTTTTGCGCTTAAAGCGATGCTATCACTGCTTTAAATAAAAGTGTAGCCGCCAAAAGGTAATTAGCTTTACGCTCATTAGTGAGGAGTTATGCAAAACAATGCCACAACGAGCCAGTTATTATATGCGGCAACAAAGAAGCACTTTTTAGTTTATTAATAAGCTAATTAAACTGAAAAAGGCGCTATTAGCGCCTTTTTATTTAATCTAAGCTTTGGATAGTAAATCTATCTTAAGCGGAGTTAAGGTTAGTTAAAACTTACTGATAATTTTCGTAAATTTTATCCAGCGGCTCTGAAAGCCCACTTTCTTGGACTATTCGAACATGTTTACGGCCTAACTCACGCGCACTAGTTACACCACATGAGTGAGCAATTAAACCGGCTCCGTAATGAATGTACTTATTATAGTTAGCTACGCGCTGCGCCTTATCAGCTACATTGAGACCTTTTTGTAAATGTGTATTGTGCGTAGTAATCCCTGTAGGGCAGGTATCTTTATTGCATTGCATAGCTTGAATACACCCTAGTGCAAACATATGACCACGAGCTGATACAACAAAATCAGCACCGAGCGCTAATGCCCATGCAACCTTTGATGGAACGATTAATTTACCCGAAGCAATAATTTTTACGCGCTCTCTAAGGCCATGCTTTTCAAGCATATTAACGACAAGCGGCAAGCTTTCGCGAAGAGGTAAACCCACTGAATCCATAAGCGGTTGCGGTGCAGCACCGGTACCACCGTCTGCACTATCAATTGTTATAAAATCAGGGGCTGATTCAACACCACGGTGATTTATTTCTGCAAATAAAGTTTCTAACCACGTGTAGTCACCTATAACCGCTTTAAAGCCCGTTGGCTTACCGGTGGCATTACGCACAGTGGCAATCATATCGAGAATATCACTTGGCTTTTTAATTTCAGGATGCCCATTAGGACTAATCGAATCCTGCCCTTCTGGAATACCTCTGATTTTAGCTATCTCGGCATTAACTTTACGTCCTGGAAGCATTCCGCCTTTACCAGGTTTTGCACCTTGGCTCATTTTTAGTTCGAACATTTTAACCTGTTCGTGAGCTGCAATTTCTTTCAGTTTTTCGGTACTTAAATTTCCATGTTCATCACGAGCACCGTATTTAGCAGTACCAATTTGAAATACTAGGTCGGCGCCACCTTCTAAATGGTAAGGGCTTAACCCCCCTTCTCCGGTGTTCATCCAGCAACCCGCTAGTTTTGCCCCTTTTGATAAAGCACGTACAGCTGGTTTTGAAAGCGCACCAAAGCTCATGCCTGACACATTAAATAACGAATTCGTTGTGTAAGGTTTTTTACAATATGGACCCAACGTTACATTACTTGGATCGAGTGCCTCTTCATCTAGAGTAGGAAACGCACAATTCATGAACATTACCGTGCCCGTTACTTCTAAGCTTTGTGTTGAACCAAATGAAGCTGTGCGATCAACATCTTTTGCTGCGCGGTAAACCCAATTACGTTCAGCACGATTAAACGGCATTTCTTCTCTATCGAGAGCAAAAAAGTATTGTCTGAAAAATTCACCTTGGCGTTCAAAAAAATACCGGAAACGGCCAATTACTGGATAGTTACGCCTAATAGCATGTTTTGTTTGCGTAATATCACGAAAGTAAAAAACAATAATAGTAAGAACAATTAACCCAAGTGCGATAATAAAAATACTCGCAAATACGTCAATACTAAACATTATAAAACTGCTCATCTAAGGCCCCTTGATGGCTATATTTTTAAACAATACCGATTTGCCTAGTCTGTGGATATTTTGACGATTAGAGTCGTTAAAATAAGCTCTATTACTAAGTCTCTTGGTATAAAAAAGGTGTTGCTGTCAAAATGACACAACACCTTTGTTTGTTCAAGGTTTATAAGCCCTACAAAGCTAATTTTGCAGCTTAGTAAGCTCATTTTTTATGTATAAACGTACTTGTGTTTCTAATACCGACAAGGGTACTGAACCGTGGCGCAGAACCTGATGATGAAATTCGCGAATATCGAAATTTTTCCCAAGTGCTTGCTCGGCTTCAACACGCAAACGCTTAATAGTTAATTCACCAATTTTGTATGATAGTGCCTGTGCTGGCCACGATATATAACGATCTGTTTCTGTTTTAACATTATGCAGCGAAAGCGCTGTGTTCTCGCTCATAAAGTTCATTGCACGCTCGCGACTCCAGCCATACATATGCATACCCGTATCAACAACTAAACGTGCTGCTCGCCACATTTCATAAGTTAAGCGACCAAAACGACTATATGGATCTTGATAAAAGCCCGCTTCTAAACCTAAATACTCAGAGTAAAGCCCCCAGCCTTCACCAAATGCCGACAAATAGGCATCACGACGATAGCTCGGCAGATTTTCAAGCTCAGCATTGAGTGATATTTGCAAATGATGTCCCGGCACAGCTTCGTGCAGAGTCAGCGCTTCTAAAACATAAAGTGGACGTTTATCAAGCGCATAGGTATTAACCCAGTAGTATCCAGCTTCATCATCTCGATTAGAACCAGAATACCGACCGGTTGTGTATTTAGGGGCAATACTTGCTGGTACAGGTGCTACGCCATAAGGTTTTCGCGGTAAGGTATGAAATAACTTAGGCAGTTGTGCATCCATTTTTTTGGCTATGTAAGAGGCTTCTTTTAAAAGTTGTTCAGGTGTTGTTGCGTAAAACTGCGGATCAGTACGTAAAAAGTAGATAAATTCGGAAAATGTGCCTTTAAATCCCACCTCTTTAATTACATCTTCCATTTCACCGCGAATACGAGCAACTTCTTTTAAGCCTAACTCGTGAATCTCTTTTGGTGTCATGTCGGTAGTGGTGTAATACTTAGTACGGTTTTTATAAAAAGCTTTACCGTTAGGAGTTTCTGAAATACCAATACTTGTGCGAGCACCTGGCCGATACTGCTCAGTGAAAAATGTTAAGTAGCCTTTATATGCTGGTATTACTTTATTTTTTAAAACTGTTTTAGCTTGCTGTTGAAGTGCATAAAAATCACTCTCGCTTAAGCTAGCAGTGTTAGTTAAAAACGGTTTATAAAATTCTGATTGGGTTACATCATCAACAATATATGTATTTATAGAGTCTTCGTACCCTTCTAATACAGCTTTTGGTTGGGTGAGACCGGTTTCGAGTCCTTTTTTCATCCAATATATATTTTGTTGAAAAAATCGCGGTATTTGCGCCAAACGTGCAAGATATGTTTCTAAATCTTGCTCTTCTTTGTATTGAGAGCTATTAATGATGTACGACAACCCAGAGTGAAAACCGTACTCTGATGTAAGCGGCATGTAATGTGCGTTAAACACATATTCGTCCACGCTATTTTGTACCTGAGCGCGAATAATACTTAAGTTAATTTGATTTTCGTCACTCAGTTTGGCTGCGTCTACAGCATCTAAATCAGCGAGTAATTGCGTTTTATTTTTATATTGATCTGCTAAAGATTCTGGCGACAAGTTTGCTAGTAGATAACCGTCAACGCCCTTTGAACTGCTATAAGGATTTATACTTTCTCTATATTGAACAATAGATTGAGCGACTTGAGTAAACTGTTCATTCGCATTAGGCGTTGTTATTTGGCATGCACTTAGTGAGCATAAAATTGTTATACCAAGAAGAGATTGGCGAAGCGTTTTTGGTAAAGAATAATTCATTATTATGTAACTTGATGATGCAATAGATTTCATAAAACTATCGTAGGGTAAATAAATAGCAAGTAAATGAGACAGACTGACGCGCTAAAAACCTTACAATGAGTAAGTGCAATTTAAGTATTACTTACGTTAACAGAGCTAAAAACCAATCTAATTGATGAGAAAAACAGCGATTAAGCTGCTAAAGCAAAATTTAAGTTCCCTAACTATCGTTTTTGCTTTTAAATAGCTCGGATAATGATTACTGTATAAAAAAATAATAAAAAGCTCGGACGCATAACCGCCTCATGGAATGAGATATTTTAAAATTTGCACTTATGCGTACTTAGTTGGTATTTAAAATGATGTTCCATGATTCCATGGCTATTGCACAAGAAAAAATGACCAAAGTGTGTGTTTTTTTAGAGCGCTATACGCTCCCACCTACGCCGCTGAATTATCAAGTTATTTATGCTTATACCAGTCAAACTAATCTCAAGCTAAATAAAGCTTTAGACCGTGCTATCGCTGTTGAAGACAATATAGATAGCGTTTTAATTGAACAACTACATTCTGAGTTTTTAAATACTGGCCACAAAGCGCAAGTCAACATGATTCAAAATGTTGATGGTGTTATAAACTCACTTTCTCAAAATTCTCAAGCTACTGAAAAGCAAATAATTCGCTTTGCGGGTCAAGTGAGCGAATGCGTACATTCGCTAGATGAGAACAACATAGAACAAAGCCGTCAAGCGCTTGAAGTTCTTCATAATCAAACCGCCGAATTACTCAACCAACATAAGCAATTTAAGCAAGAGCTAAGCAAAGCCAAACAACTACACGAAAAAACACAAAAGCAGCTAACTCAACTTCGTAAACAGCATATTATTGATAGCCAAACAGGGCTTTATAAGCGCCATTATTTAACGCAACAAACCCAAGTGTGGACTAATCAACAAAAATCTATTTGCGCAATAGCGATTCAAATAGACAACCTTGATCACTTTACTAAAAATTATGGTGATATTATTGGTGAAGTCATTTTGAGTAAAGTCGCTAAGCAAGTGCAAAAATATGTTTTTCAAAGTGGCTTACCTGGTCGCACAGCAAAAGATCAATTTACTGTTCTCCTCGCCGACATAGACCCAGATACAGCTAATGTTATTGCCGAAAAAGTACGAAATGGGGTCGAAAAGCTACGCTTTGTTAGTTCAAAAACAGGTATCAAGCTACCAAGTATTGGCTTATCACTAGGAATTGCTCAGCATCAACAAGAAGATGATTTTAATCAATTGGCAAAAAAAGCCTCTCATGCGGCTTTTAAAGCACGTTCATTAGGTCAAAGTAGTTACACTGCAGGGCAATAAATTACCTGATAAATCATATTCAAATTGCGCCTACTGTGTACAATAAAGTACACTAACCTCTATTGTCACGATAGAGATTAATCATGAACGAAACCGAACAAAAGACCACGCATTTTGGTTATAAAACAGTAGCCGAGAACGATAAAGCTTCTATGGTTGCTGATGTATTTCACTCAGTAGCTGCAAAATACGATGTAATGAATGATTTAATGTCTTTTGGGGTGCATCGTTTATGGAAACGTCAAACTATTGCAAGCTCAGGTGTTCGTAAAGGCCATCATGTACTCGATTTAGCCGGCGGCACTGGCGACTTAACGGCAAAGTTTAGCCAATTAGTGGGCGAAACGGGTCAAGTTGTTTTGGGTGATATAAACTCATCTATGCTCAAAGTTGGTCGTGAAAAACTTCATAATCTTGGATTAGTGGGCAATATCGACTACGTACAAATGAATGCAGAAATGCTACCGTTCCCAGATAATAGCTTTGATGTGATCACTATTGCCTTTGGCTTACGTAACGTTACCGATAAAGACAAAGCATTACGCTCTATGTACCGTATTTTAAAGCCAGGTGGTCGTTTACTTGTTTTAGAGTTTTCAAAACCAGAGCATGACGTACTTAGTAAAGCTTACGATTTTTACTCATTTAATTTATTGCCTACAATGGGTAAGCTAGTTGCTAACGACAGTGAATCGTATAAGTATTTAGCTGAATCTATTCGTATGCATCCAGATCAAGACACGCTAAAAGCGATGATGGAAGATGCAGGCTTTGAGCAAACAACATACCAAAACCTCACAGGCGGAATTGTTGCGCTGCACCGTGGTTTTAAATATTAAGGCTAGCAGTTATGGCGCTTGAGAAAATAACAAAAAATAATAATGATGCAATGCCATCTGAATTTTTTATGTTACCTAATTTTGTACTTTCGCTTATTGAGCGTGTACTAAATCAAGCACTTAGCCTTGACCCACAATTATCTCAAAAGCTAAGCGCCGTTAAACATCAGCGCTTAGTGGTTGAAGTAAGAGACTGGCAACAAAGCATCCAACTTGTTTATAGCGCTGAGCAATTACACTTATATAGTGCCCAAAGCAATGAAAACGCAGATTGTATGATCAGCGCCGACATAGGTACGCTTTTAGCGCTCAAAAACCCAGCAATGCTTACCCAATTAATTCGCCAAGATAAGCTCGACTTGCAAGGCGACTTAAATATTGCGCAAACTTATAGTAATGCGTTTTCAGGCATTGATATTGATTGGCCTGAGCAGTTTTCTAAATATATTGGCGATACCCCCGCTCAGCAGTTATACCTGCACTTAAAAAAACTAAAACAAAACGGCAGCAAAACCAATACTAAAATAAGTACAATGCTTACAAGTTTATGCCAAGATGAGCTCGCAATTACTATTCATCCATTAGAACTTGAGCAGTTTAAACAAACAAATAGAGAGCTCAAAGGGCAAGTGGCTGCCGTTGAGCAGCGCATAAATGCTTTATTAAACTCTTTTTCATCTCCGAAGCCTCTCTAAGGATTTTTTGTGTCGACTGCACGTTTATATAACATCACCAAAACGTTACTTAGCTATGGGCTAGACGAACTAATTCCAAAACATAAGATCCCTTGGTTTGGTAAAGTAGCTCGCGGCAGTTTATTTTGGCTACGTAATCAACACAAAGAAAAATCTCATGGTTTACGCTTACGTTTAGCACTGCAAGAGCTTGGCCCTGTTTGGATTAAATTTGGTCAAATGCTCTCAACCCGTCGTGATTTACTCCCACATGATATCGCTTTAGAGCTGGCATTTTTACAAGACCAAGTGGAACCTTTTGAAGGTGAGCTAGCCCAAAAAATAATTGAAAAAGCACTCGAAGTTAACGACATAAGCGAATTGTTTAGTGAGTTTTCACAAACACCATTAGCGTCAGCATCAATAGCACAAGTACATACAGCAAAGCTGATTGATGAACACAGCATTGAGCAAGATGTCGTAATTAAAGTCATTCGACCAAATATTCACGAGCAAATTAATGCAGACTTGGCGTTAATGGAAAAACTTGCCAAAGTCCTCGCTAAGGTACACAACGAATCAAAACGTCTTCGTCCTGTCGAAGTTGTTAAGGAGTATAAAAAAACGCTTCTTGATGAACTCGATTTAATGCGAGAAGGTGCCAATGGCATACAGCTAAAGCGTAACTTTGAAGGTTCTGAGTCATTGTATATACCTGCAGTGTATAGTGATTACAGCCGCAGTAATGTACTTGTAATGGAGCGTATTTACGGTATACCCGTATCTGATAAAGATGCGCTTATGGCGCAAAACACCAATATGAAGTTATTGGCTGAGCGTGGCGTAGAGGTATTTTTTACGCAGGTGTTTAGGGACAGCTTTTTTCATGCCGATATGCACCCTGGCAATATATTTGTTTCTCGCGAGCATCCTGAAAATCCAATGTATATCGGTATTGATTGCGGTATTGTTGGTACTTTAAGTAAAGAAGACAAACGCTACTTAGCCGAAAACTTCATTGCCTTTTTTAATCGCGATTACCGCCAAGTAGCACAGTTGCATGTTGATTCTGGCTGGGTACCACACGATACCAGTATTGAAGAGTTTGAATTTGCGATTCGCACTGTATGCGAGCCTATATTTAATAAGCCCCTTGCTGAAATTTCATTTGGTCACGTGCTCGTAAATTTATTTAATACCGCACGTCGTTTTAACATGCAGGTACAACCACAGTTAGTCCTACTACAAAAAACCTTATTATACGTTGAGGGATTAGGGCGTCAGCTGTACCCGCAACTCGACTTATGGAAAACAGCCAAACCCTTTTTAGAAGATTGGGTAAAGCAACAAGTCGGCCCGTTATCTATATTGAAACAAATGTATGCTAACTTACCATTTTGGGCTGAAAAAATGCCCGAGCTACCCGATCTAATTTACCAAAATTTAAAGCGTGCACCACACGCTCATCAACCTCAAGAACAAAAGGTATCTCATAAACCTTTAATTTTAGGTTTATTTGGTAGTGCTACAATGATCATGGCAACACTTTGTTATTTACAGTACGATTTAGTAGCTGCAAGTATTGCAATAGGCTTATCTGTTATTAGCTTTATAGCAGCATGGCGCAGCGCATAAACTGAGTGCTATTTACGCTATTTGGCGTATAATTAGTATTTAAAATAGACATTTAACCATTTTATATATTGGAGAAAACCATGGGTTTTGGTGGTATTAGTATTTGGCAATTATTAATTGTTTTGGCAATCATAGTTTTGCTTTTCGGCACAAAAAAGCTACGCGGTATGGGTGGAGACATTGGCGGCGCTGTTAAAGGCTTCAAAAAAGCAATGTCGGATGACCAAGCTAACGAGCAAGAAAAATCAGAGCAAATTCAACAATCAGAAAAAAGCACTGCTGACGAATCACTCAATACTGAAAAGAACAAAGATAAGGTTTAATTGGTATGGGCATGTGGGAACTTGTTGTTATTTTTATTGTTGGCTTAGTAGTGCTCGGCCCTGAGCGCTTGCCTGTTGCTATTAGGACAGTGAGTAAATGGATTAAAACAGCTAAGTCGGTTGCCAACTCGGTAAAAGCTGAGGTAAGTGAAGAACTTCGCATTCATGAGCTTCACGAAAACCTTAAAAAAGCAGAGCAACAAGAACTAAAAGATTTAAGCCCTGAGTTACAAAGCTCATTAACAGAGCTACAAAAAGCGGCTGAGTCAGTTACCCACAGCTACAAGAAGAAACAACCTGATACACCAAATAACCAACAACTTGATGAAAAAAAGTGAAGTTTATCTCTCACTTTGTGGTCAACTTACTACATGGTATAAAAAATAATGGCTGAGGAAGTAAAATCGGGGTTTGTAGCGCATTTAATTGAGTTACGTGATCGGCTAATAAAAGCACTATTGAGTATTTTTGTTATTTTTATTGCCATTGTATATTTTGCGAATGACATTTACACTTTTGTTGCACAGCCGTTAGTTTCGCATTTGCCAAGTACTGCGACTATGATTGCAACCGATGTAACTGCACCCTTTTTTGCACCTTTCAAACTTACTTTATTTGTCGCTTTATTTGCGTCGATTCCGTGGATATTGCATCAAATTTGGGGCTTTATAGCACCGGGGTTATATCAGCACGAAAAGAAAATGCTCATGCCTATTCTTGCCTCTAGTATTATATTATTTTATGGCGGTATAGCTTTTTGTTATTTTGTAGTTTTGCCAATTATTTTAGGCTTTTTTACAAGTGCTGGTCCCGAGATGATGACTCTTGCGCCCGACATAAGTAGCTATTTAGGATTTGTATTAAAGCTGTTTTTTGCATTTGGTGTCGCTTTCGAAATTCCAGTGGCAATAATGCTGCTATGCTGGAGTGGCGCAACAACAACAAAAAGCTTAAAAGAAAAGCGCCCTTATATTGTCGTAGGCGTTTTTGTAGTGGCGATGTTTTTGACACCGCCCGATGTGTTATCACAAACATTGTTAGCATTTCCAATGCTTCTTCTGTTTGAACTAGGTCTAATTTTAGCAAAATTTTATACCGCTAAACCACAAAAAGAATTTGAGGAATAAAATGAAAAAACAACTACTCTCACTATTGGTTTTATTAAGCGCGCCCGCTTTTGCTGCGCAAACACAATTTAATACTCAAGCGTTACAAGCATGCAGCTTTATTGAAAACGATTTTAATCGCTTACTTTGTTACGACAATACCATTGCAGGTAAATCACTGGTTAAGCCATCAGTAACAAAAATGCTCACACCACCAACGACTAACAATGTACCTCAAGCAGCAGTTACAGCACCAGTGCAAGCAACTGAAAAAGCTGACGATTTTGGTTTAGAACATAAAAAAGAAGAACAAGTAGAAAAAGAAACTGAAATCAAAGCGATGGTTACATCAGTTGATGAGGCTGCTTATGGTGAATTAATTATTTCGCTAGATAACGGTCAACAATGGCGTCAAATTGGCTCTGACAGAATGCGTTTAAAAGAAGACGATACAATTGTAATTAGCCGCGGTGCATTCAACTCCTTTTTACTGAAACAAGACGGTAAAAACCGCTCTATTCGCGTTAAACGCACTAAATAATGTCATATACGTTAGTTGATGCTGGAGTTAACTTAACTAATCATCAATTTGATGACCAGCATCTTGATGTAATTACCCGCGCAAGCGAAGCGGGTGTTACAAACATGCTTATTATAGGCTGCGATATTGAAAGCAGTCAGCAATCACTTGAACTTGCGATAAAGCACCTTCAATATTCTACGGCGGGTGTGCACCCGCATGATGCAAAATCAGCGACTAGTGGACTCGAAGCACAACTAACCGCCCTTGCAAATAATAAGCAAGTTATTGCCATTGGTGAGTGCGGCCTTGATTATAACCGTGACTTCTCACCTCGCGATGTACAACGTGATGTTTTTAGACGCCAGTTAGTACTTGCTCAAAAGTTAGACTTACCTGTTTACTTACATGAACGAGATGCAAGTGACGACATGCTAAGCATTCTCAAAGAATTTGATATTCGCGGTGTACTTCACTGCTTTACCGGTAATTCAGCAGCTCTGAAGCAATATTTAGATTTAGGTCTTTATATTGGTATAACAGGTTGGGTATGTGATGAACGTCGTGGTAAAGAGCTACAGCAGCTAGTACCTAGTATTCCTATAGATCGATTATTAATAGAAACTGATGCGCCATTTTTAATCCCACGAACAGTTAAACCAAAGCCTAAATCACGTAAAAATGAACCAGCCCTACTCCCTTATATTTGCCAAACAGTCGCACAACTTTATCAAACAAATGAAGAAGTAATAGCTCGCAAAACTACAGAAAACTTTTATCGTGTTTTTGGTTTATTAGATCGTTAATGGCCTATGCAAAGGCATTATTAAGCCTACTAATATTCCTTTGCACTTTTTGCTCTTTTGCAAACCCCGTCGTAATAAAACACGATTTCAATTATCAAAACATCAATAATCTGTACTACTCATTTAAACCAACGTCGCTATTAAATGCGCAACAAAGTAGCGATATAAAGTGGCAAAAAAATATAGGAAAACCTCTTAATTTAGGTCTTGAGCAGCGTCCTGTATGGATAAAATTTAAAATAAAAAACCCCCTTAGTTATAATACAGAGCAATTATTATCGCTAAACAACCCTTTGCTAAACGACGTTCAAGTATATCAGTTACATAACTCGCTATTACTTTCTTACACCCAAATTGGTGATGCCTATACCCTTGATAAACGTACGATAAAGAGTGAATCTTTATTAGTTAAACTGATCAGCCCTGCAAATAGCGAAACGGTTATTATAATGAAAGTGGCGAATAGCTCAGGCTTGCGAGTCCCTTTAACACTATGGCAACCAGAAGCTTATTTAGCACATAAAGGTAAACTTAATTTACTCTATGGCTTATTAATTGGCTTTATATTTTCCTTAGGTATGAGCTGCTTAGTTTTATATGGTTTTTCACGTAAACATTATTTTGTGTATGCTGGTGTTATAACTCTCACATTAGGCAGTGCATTAGCCTATCTTTGTGGTTTTGGCCTTAGGTATATACATCCTAATTCACCCGCGTTACAGCAAGTTATGCTCCCTATATTACTCATGCTTATTACTTTAATGTTTTTGCCTTTGCAAAAGCAAATTTGCCATCCACAGCCATCATTTTTACTAACCGTTCAAAAAGCAGTAGTTAACACTTTAGCTATTTCATTATTATTTATTTGGTTACTCCCAAGCCACATAGTTACACTATTTTGTTTAATCGCGATCCCAATCGCTTTAGTCTTATATATAACAACTACATTTATGTGCATACGTATAACGCCTTCTAAACCGAATAAAGCACTATTGCTCGTATTGGTTTTTTTCTTGGTTGTGATGCTTTATTTTACTATTGCTGTAATGGGGCTATACGCATTTAGCAGGAGTACGCTAGCATTTGTGTTTACATGCTTTTTTAGTTGCACTTTTTGTTTATGTTACAGCGTTATGAAATTATTTATTTTACAGCGTGATGAAGAAGTAATTGCTCAACAAACCTTGATTGCTGAAAATGTAGCCCAAGATACTCTACTCAAAGAGCGTTTAAAGTTACAAGAAAAAACACGTCAAGAACTAGAATCACAAGTGGACGAACGCACCTTTGAATTGCAAGTTACGCTCAGAGAGCTTGAAGAAAAAAACCGGGCCCTTGAGCTACTTAATACCGAAGATGCTTTAACCGGAATAAAAAACAGACGCTTTTTTGATAAAAAACTCGTAATGGAGCTTCGCCGCTCTCGTCGAGAACAAACACCGCTTAGCATTATTATGCTTGATATAGACCGATTTAAAGCCATCAACGATACATACGGACATATTATTGGCGACCAAGTTATTAGAGCTGTATCTGACCTTATAAAAGATCATTTAAAGCGCCCACTAGATGAAGTTGCCCGTTACGGCGGCGAAGAGTTTGTGGTGTTATTACCTAATACCCCCAATGAAGGTGCACAAGATATAGCAGAAAAAATACGATCTGCTATCTCAGCAAGCACTGTAACGGTTGCCAATAACGATATTCAATTTACAATTAGCGCAGGTATATACACCAGTATTGCTGATGACGTTAGCAATCCTCAAATATTCACTGAGTGCGCCGACAAAGCGCTTTATTACGCAAAGCAGCATGGCCGTAATCAAGTAATCACTTTTCCATTACCACAGTAGGAGCATATTAATATGGCCCAATCAGGATTAGACCTTTTCCCGTATACTCGCATGCGCAGAATGCGTCGCAGCGATTTTTCTCGCCGCTTAATGGCCGAAAACCAACTTAGCGTAAACGATTTAATTTACCCTGTATTTGTACTTGATGGTAAAGATCGTCGCGAAGCAATTGAATCAATGCCAGGTATTGAACGCTTATCAATAGATTTGCTACTCATTGAAGCTAAAGAGTTGGTCGAACTTGGAGTACCGGCAATAGCTATTTTCCCGGTAACGCCTGCGGATAAAAAATCATTATTTGCCGAAGAAGCATATAACGATGATGGTTTAGCGCAACGTACCGTAAGAGCTTTAAAAGAAGCCTTTCCTGAGTTAGGTGTAATTACAGACGTAGCACTCGACCCATTTACGACGCATGGGCAAGACGGCATCATTGATGATTCAGGCTATGTTATTAACGATGTCACTACAGAGATTTTAGTTAAACAAGCACTCTCTCATGCACAGGCAGGTGCCGACGTTGTTGCCCCTTCTGATATGATGGATGGTCGTATTGCTGCAATTCGTGAAGCACTTGAAGCAGATGGCTTTATTCATACTCGTATTATGGCCTACTCTGCTAAATATGCGTCTAGCTACTACGGCCCATTTAGAGATGCGGTAGGCTCTGCTGGAAACTTAAAAGGCGCCGATAAAAAAACCTATCAAATGGATCCCGCTAACTCTGATGAGGCAATACGTGAAGTCGCATTAGACTTACAAGAGGGTGCTGATATGGTCATGGTGAAACCTGGCATGCCTTATCTAGATATTGTACGCCGTGTAAAAGACGAATTTGGTGTACCTACTTTTGCATATCAGGTAAGCGGTGAGTATGCAATGCACAAGGCGGCAATTGATAATGGTTGGCTGGCCGAAGAAGCGACAATAATGGAGTCTTTGCTTGCATTTAAACGCGCTGGTGCTGATGGAATTTTAACCTACTTTACTAAGCAAGCCGCACAATACCTAGCTAAAAAGTAAGGTTTTTATAAAAAGGCGGTTAAACCGCTTTTTATTTACACTCGTTTACATTTTTGTATTATTTCCGTCATATTTATTCTCTAAACTGGTGTCCCATTTTGGGATTTAATACACGGGAATAATAAAAATGTTTAAAACAAAAATAACACCACTCGCGCTTGTAATCGCAAGTCTTAGTGCACCAGCATCCGCTGATCTAATCATTTCTGAATATATTGAAGGAAGCAGCAATAATAAAGCGATTGAGCTTTATAATAACTCCTCATCTGAGCTAACCCTTGATCAATACTCATTAAATTTATATGTAAATGGCAAAACTACAATTCAATCAACTCTTGATTTGTCTGGTACTTTAGCAGCTAACAGCACCTTTGTTATTGTTAATTCAAGTTCAAATGATGCACTAAAAGAAAAAGCCAATTTAGAACATGGTGTTGCTAATTTTAATGGTGATGATGCATTAGTCCTAATGCAAGGTAGTTCTGTAGTAGATAGCTTTGGACAACGCGGTGTAGATCCCGGTTCTTTTTGGTCTGAAGGCGCAGTACAAACACAAGATAAAACACTTCGTCGTAAAGACAGCATTACTGTAGGCAGAACAACACCAGATGCAGCATTTAATCCAAGTGAAGAATGGGTGCAGTTTGAAAAAGATGATTTTGATGGATTAGGTGCGCACGCAGGTAATGGTGGAACAACACCTGAACCAGAGCCTGAGCCAGAACCACTTGTTCCACTTGTTTGTGGTGCAGAGAAAGTTTTAATTAACGCTATTCAAGGTGATGGCTCTGCAAGCCCACTTGTTGATACATTAGTAGAACTTGAAGGTGTTGTAACCGCAGACCTTCAAGGTGATGATCAACTAAAAGGCTTTTTTGTTAGCTCACTTGCTGCCGATATAGATGCCAACCCACTAACCTCTGAAGGTGTATTTGTTTATTTTGCAGATACTGATGTAAATGTTGGTGACCATGTGCGCGTACAAGGTACTGTTGAAGAGTATTTTGATGCAACACAAATTGGCAGCGTAAGCCAAGTAGCAGTTTGTAATACAGGTTTAGCTGTAGCAGCTACAAAAATCACTTTACCTTTAGCTGATGCAACTGATTTAGAAGCTTTTGAAGGTATGCTAGTTACATTAGAGCAACCATTAGTGGTTACTAATAACTTTGGTCTTGGTAGATATGGTGAAGTTGAATTAGCTACAGAGCGCTTATATCAAGGGACTCAAATTGCATTACCTGGAGATGCAGCTAATGCAGTTGAAACAGAAAATCTACTTAAAAAGATTTTACTAGATGATGGCTCTACAGTACAAAACTTAGACCCGACAGCTTACCCAACTCCAGGCCTATCTGCAGAAAATACATTACGCACTGGCGATACAGTAAATACTGTTACAGGGGCACTTGCTTATAGCTTTGGCCTTTACCGAATTCACCCAACTTTAGCACCTCAATTCATTGCGACAAATGCACGTGAAGATGCGCCAGAGCTTAATGCTGAGGCAGATTTGCGTGTAGCTAGCTTTAACGTGCTTAATTACTTTAATGGTGATGGCCAAGGTGAAGGGTTTCCTACCGCGCGAGGTGCAGACTCTGAAGCTGAATTTATTCGACAAGAAGCTAAAATTGTAAGTGCAATTAGCGCTATCCAGGCCGATGTTGTTGGTTTAATGGAAATCGAAAATGATGGCTTTGGCGAATTTAGTGCAATTGCAAGCTTAGTAAATGCATTAAACGAAGCTGATTCAGCTAACCAATATGCATTTGTTGACTTTAACGTAGATCAAATTGGTACCGATGCAATTACTACCGCACTTATCTATCGTGCTAGCAAGGTAGAAGAAGTAGGTACTGCTGCTATCACGACTGAGGCTCCATTTGATTTTAGTAACCGCACTCCAATTGCACAAAGCTTTAAATCATTAGAAACTGATGAAGTATTTACTGTTGCTGTCTCACATCTTAAATCTAAAGGCTGTGGCAGTGCTTCTGGAAACAATGCAGATTCAGGTGATGGACAAGGCTGTTGGAATGAAATACGTACAGAAGGTGCTAATGCATTCGCAAATTGGCTTGATAGCAAACCAACCGGTGTTGACGATGAAGATACTATTTTAGTCGGCGATATGAATGCTTACGCAATGGAAGATCCAATACGTGCATTTGCAAATAAAGGATATAAGAATGTAGTTGCAGAGCTTGATGGCAATACACTTGGTTACTCTTATAGTTTCTCTGGTCGTGCAGGTAGTTTAGATCATGCAGTAGCGACCCAATCACTACTAAACAAAATTGTCGCCGCAACAGATTGGCATATCAACTCAGATGAACCTATTTCACTTGATTACAATGTAGAATTTAAAAGCGAAGGTCAACAATCTAGCTTGTATTCTGAAAGTGCATACCGCGCATCGGATCATGACCCTGTAATTATTGATATTAAATCTGAAATTACTTTAACGCCTGAAGAACAAACACCAATAATTGCTGCTGACCAAGTTTTTGCAGTTGATGAAAATAGCGCAATTGGCACAATTATCGGCACGATCGATTTTAGTGATCCAAATGCAGATGAATCACCTGTTGTTAAATTTATTACATCTGATAATGATAGCGTTTCTATTAACAATCAGGGACAGTTAATTGTTGCTGGAGAGATTGATTACGAATTTGAAAATCGTATTACTTTAACAGTGCAAGCTCAAGATAGCGCAGGTAACTTATCTAATGTTGAAAAAGTAGCCGTGAAAGTAAATAACTTACGCTCAGATGACGATAATGATGCAGGATCATTATTATGGTTATCACTTCTTTTAGCACCACTATCAATAGTGCGTAGATTCAAAAAGAAATAACCAACTTTAATCTCAACATTTAAAAAGCCGCGCATGCGGCTTTTTTATTTTATACAAATGTAATTCAGACAAGCTTCATTAAACCCCACGTACTATGTTCATACGATCTGTAAATCTTCTAGTAATTAATCAGTAACAACTACATACATTTGAGTGAATTTTACACAAAAAACCTCAATGAGCTACATGTGATAAGTTTACCTACTGAAAAATATAAACTTTTAAAGGGTCCACTTCTTGCTTTTAGTAATCTAGAAGATACTTACAAAGAAATTAATATTTACCCTGAACGTAAAAATAAGTCGTGTTTTTATAAAGGAATGAGAATGAAACAATTAACCCAAAACCTGCCTAAATGGCAAAAAAAGTCAGCACCACTACTGGGTCTACTTATTATTTTTTCGACTTGGGGCAATAGCAACCAAGCGATTGCTGCAACAGTTGATGTAGCAATCCCACAAAGTAGCTTATTTGACGTAATTAGCGCTCGCGCTAAAAAGTTAGCAAGTGAAGAATACGTGGCGCCTAAAAACATCGAGCTTGAAGCATTAAATAATATTGATTATCAAGATTACCGTTCAATTCGCTTTAAAAAGGACAAAGCGGTTTGGAAAGATGAAGGTCTTTACGAACTGCAATTATTCCATCCGGGGTTTTTATACAAAACACCTGTCACTATAAATACAGTTGATAGCGATTCAAAACGTAGTCGCTTGCCTTTTAGCACCGATTTTTATCAATACGATGGAACTGCAGCGCCACTTCAAGAAGAAATAGCTAAAAGTGTAGCGGGCACTCAATTAGGCCATGCAGGATTTCGTTTACATTACCCGTTAAATACTAATGAATATAAAGATGAAGTAATGGTATTTCAGGGGGCATCGTACTTTAGAGTAGTCGGTCCTAATCAAGTTTATGGTTTGTCTGCCCGTGGTTTAGCAATAGATACCGCTGAAAATTCAGGTGAAGAGTTCCCAGTGTTTAAAGAATTTTGGTTAGTTAAGCCAAAAGCTGAGCAAACAAGTATTACTATTTTTGCATTACTTGATAGCCCATCTATATCTGGTGCCTATAAGTTTAATGTTGATCCAACAACAAACATGCTTGTTGATGTAGATATGCAAATTTTTGCGCGTAAAGATATTAAAAAGCTCGGCGTAGCGCCACTAACAAGTATGTTTTATCACGGCGAAAACAGCACCAAATTTTTTGACGATTACCGCCCTGAAGTTCATGACTCAGATGGCTTACTAACGCAATCTGCCGATGATAAATGGGTATGGCGTCCGCTTAACAATCCTTCACAACTGAGTGTTACATCATTTTCATACAATAACCCTAAAGGTTTTGGTTTAGCACAGCGCGACCGAGATTTTAATAATTATCTAGATACCGAAGCACATTATCACAACCGCCCTAGCCTATGGATTGAACCACAAGGTGAATGGGGAAATGGCCGTGTAGAGCTTGTAGAAATACCTACTGATACAGAAACTAACGACAATATCGTAAGTTACTGGGTACCAGAAAAGCCAATGAAAGCTGGAGATTCATTAAAGCTAAGCTACAAAATGACGACCTTTAATGCAGTTTTAACTCAGCACGAAAAAGCGAGAGTACTGCGCACTAGAATCGGTAGTGCTGCTTTACCTGGTGAGGACAACCCGCCACCAAAAAGCCATCGCCAATTTACTGTTGATTTTACAGGTCCAGAAATAAATCAACTTTCTGATCAATTAAAACTCGATGCCGACATTCAACTTACGACGGGCGAAGTAACTGATGTAAACGTACAAAAACTACCTGATTCACGTGGATGGCGTGTCGCCTTTAAAATTGCACCACAGGACGATCAACCCGTTGATATGCGTTTATCGTTAAAACTACGTGATAAAGAAATTAGCGAGGTATGGAGTTATGTTTGGTACCCAAATGACATCAAGTAATAAAGGTAAGGGCACTCCAATGCCATTCAAAACACTAAGAGTATGGCTATTTGCTATTGCGGCACTTGGCACATCAGGTTACGGCATATCTATCATGTTTGAAATTTTAAACTCAAACGGTATGACATTGCTTGAGTATGCTTTACTTATATTATTCTCAATCACCTTTGCGTGGATTGTAACGGCTTTTTGTAGTGGAACAATCGGCTTTGTATTACAGCTATTGCGAATTGACCCACTTACGCTAAAGCGTATTAAACCCATTGAGTTTAATAACGAGGCAATTAACGCCCAAAAAACCGCCGTTGTAATGCCTATTTATAACGAAGACACTCACCGTGTTATCGTGGGCTTTGAAGTAAGTCTGCAATCGTTAAAAGAAACAGGTCAACTTGCAAACTTTGATTTTTACTTATTAAGTGACACGCAAGACCCAGAAATAGCTAAAAATGAGCTAAGTGCATGGCATGCATTGTGTGAACGTTTAGGTGATACAGCAAAAAACGTTTTTTATCGTCGCCGAGAAGATAACAAACATCGTAAAGTTGGTAACCTAACCGACTTTTGTGAACGCTGGGGCAGCCAGTACGACCATATGATTGTGCTTGATGCAGACAGCGTAATGACGGGTAAATGTATGCTTGAGCTCACTACAAGTATGCTTAACAACCCACAAGCCGGTCTTATTCAAACAATTCCGATCCCTGTTCGTCAAGATACCTTTTTTGGCCGTTTTTTACAGTTTGCATCAGTGCTATACAGCCCAATGCTCGCGACTGGCTCCGCTTTTTGGCAAACTGATAAAGCAAACTACTGGGGTCATAATGCAATCATTAGAGTTGAAGCATTTATAGCCTGCTGTGGCTTACCAACACTTAAAGGTAATGCACCTTTTGGCGGTGAAATTTTAAGCCATGATTTTGTAGAGGCTTCGCTACTTCATAGTGCTGGTTGGGATGTATTGTTGCTATCAGATATTGAGGGTAGCTATGAAGAAGTACCAAGTAACATTCTAGATTACGCTGTACGCGATAGACGTTGGGTGCAAGGTAATATTCAGCACTTAGGCTTATTGTCGTCGCCAAAATTAAAACTAATGAGTAAGCTTCATTTTTTACTAGGTGCCACAGCCTATATTTCATCGCTAATTTGGCTCTCAATGTTAGCGCTAAGTACGATTGATGCAGTAACTCGCGCATTAAATAGTGATGTATACTTTAACCGTGTTTATCAGTTATTCCCTACATGGCAAATAGCTAAAACGGATCTTATTGACTCACTGCTGTACTTAACTATCGTTATTTTATTAATGCCTAAGCTAATGGGCATAATTGTCACTCTAATACATAGAAACAAACGTTTTGGTGGCTCAATTAAGCTAATACTAGGCTCAATTATCGAAACTGTATTTGCTATTATCGTTGCTCCATTAATGATGGTATTTCATGCTTACTTTGTACTGTGTGTATTTTTAGGTAAAAAAGTAAAGTGGGATGCACAACCTCGTGAAGGTCGTATGGTTCCTTGGAAGGAAGCGTTTGGTTATACGTTATTTTCAACTATTGTGGCTATTGCATGGGGAAGTACAGCTTACTACTTCACACCGGTGTTCTTTTGGTGGTTATCGCCTATATTATTAGGCTTAGTGCTAGGCGCTCCGATTATCCGTTATACCAGTAGCATTAAACTCGGTGTACAGCTAAGAAAGTTAGGTATATTTATTTGCCCTAGCGAAGTTGATAACGATTCAACACTAGAAGCGCTTAAAATACATCTAAAAGAGATTTCGGTACCAAAGGAAGGTATTTACCCACAAACAATACCGGCACTACCACAAGAGCAATTGGTAATAATGCCTATCCAGTCTTTTAAAAAGCCACGCAGGCTAAAGATGAAAGCGCTAAAAGCTAAGGTAACAAAAAAGTTTAATTAGCGCGTTATAAAATACAAAAACAAAAAAGGAGCGATTAATCGCTCCTTTTTGCTATCTAAATTTAAAATCAAGCGTTGCATTTATCGCTAATATTATCCATTTTGTTAGCTAACTTATTACAGTACATTTTAGAAATAGCTGATTGCGTTTCGTCATCAAGTTGCCAGTTATAAAAATGGAACGCTTTACCATTATCTAACTCAACCTTAAAAATGGTAAAAAGAAAAAACGAACTAAATGATACGCAACTTATTTCCTCGCTATTGATATAACGCTCAGTACATAGACGCGTATAACAAATACCTGCTTTATAACAATGTAAAAAACGAAGATGAAGAATATTAAAAGTAATAATAATAAGTAAAGCTGGCATGACAGTGAGAAAAACAACTTTTAAGTTCACTGCAAATATAATATGAATTAAGAATATTAAGCTGAATGCTAAAATACATTTTGTGAATTGTAGCCACCAGTTTGGTGCCAATTTAATAGGTTTCATAATTGTTACGTCTTATATAAAATTAATATGCAAACGTCTCTGCTGCGGAGACTTCCTTATCTGACTTTAGAGCTCTAGTCTAAAAGTGCTGGTATTTTACATTACGCACCTAAAATCATCAACATAAGCTCTTAACTTTCAATAAGTTACATGTTATTTACAATAAATCTTTTATAAACCAAACAATTAAGTAATTAGCGTAAATAAATCCCCCCTCTAATACCTTTTTATTAACTAGCAATATAGGACCACTTAATAATAAAAAGTAGTTATTTATAACTATAAAAAATAAAACCAAATTATAGGCAATAAAAAACCCGCAACATGTGCGGGTTTTTTAAAGAGTTAAAGAGCTAATTACTTAGCAGCTTTTTTCTCTTTTTCTGCAGCAATTACTGTATCAGCAACGTTTTGCGGACATGCAGCGTAGTGTGAGAACTCCATAGAGAACTGACCACGACCAGATGTCATTGTACGTAGTGTACCGATGTAACCGAACATTTCTGATAACGGTACGTCAGCTTTAATACGGCTGCCTGTTAAACCAGCTTCTTGGTCTTTCATCATGCCACGACGACGGTTAAGGTCACCGATAACATCACCAACGTGATCTTCTGGAGTGAACACGTCAACATTCATGATTGGCTCAAGAAGTTGTGCGCCCGCTTTAGGGATCGATTGACGGAAAGCGCCTTTAGCAGCGATTTCGAATGCAATTGCAGATGAATCCACGGCATGGAAACCACCGTCGAAAAGTTCAACTTCAACGTCAAGTACAGGGAAACCAGCTAGAACACCAGTACCCATCATTGACTTAAAGCCTTTCTCAACTGCAGGCCAGAATTCTTTAGGTACGTTACCACCAACAACTGATGATTTAAACGTGAAGCCTGAAGCAACTTCGCCTGGTTTGATGCGGTAGTCTATTTTACCGAACTGACCAGAACCACCAGATTGTTTCTTATGCGTGTAGCTATCTTCAATTTCTTTAGTGATAGTTTCACGGTAAGCAACTTGTGGTTGACCAACAATAAGGTCTACGCCGTAAGTACGCTTAAGGATATCTACTTTGATATCTAAGTGAAGCTCACCCATACCTTTAAGGATAGTTTCGCCTGAATCTTCATCAGTTTCAACTTGGAAAGATGGATCTTCTGCAACCATTTTACCGATAGCAACACCCATTTTCTCATTACCGCCTTTATCTTTAGGCTGTACAGCAATCGAGATTACTGGAGTTGGGAATACCATTGGCTCAAGTGTTACTGGGTGCTTAGGATCACATAATGTGTGACCAGTTTGCACGTTTTTCATGCCTACGATAGCAATGATGTCACCAGCTTGTGCGCTAGTTAATTCGTTACGGTCATCTGCTTGCATCTCAACCATACGGCCAACACGCTCAGTTTTACCAGTAAACGAGTTAAGGATAGTGTCACCCTTGTTTAGTTTACCTGAATAAATACGTACGAATGTTAATGCACCAAAACGGTCATCCATTATTTTGAATGCAAGCGCTTTGAAAGGTTCGTCAGTAGATACTACTGCGAACTCGCCATTTTCGTTACCTTCTTCATCCATAAGAGGTTGAGGATCAACTTCTGTAGGAGATGGTAAGTAATCAACAACAGCGTCAAGAATAAGCTGCATACCTTTGTTCTTAAACGCAGAACCACAGTATGTAGGGAAGAAAGCAAGGTCACGAGTACCTTTACGGATACAACGCTTGATGTCTTCTAAAGAAGGTGCTTCACCTTCCATGTAAGCTTCAAGTAGTGCATCGTCTTGCTCTAGGGCAGTTTCAACAAGCATTTCATAATACTCGTCAGTTTTATCTACCATGTCTGCAGGAACATCTGTGATTTCGTAGTTTTCAGGAAGACCAGTGTCATCCCAAACGTATGCTTTTTTAGTTAATACATCTACAACACCAACAAACTCATCTTCAATACCAATTGGTAAAGTCATGATTAGTGGAGTTGCGCCAAGTACTTTACGTACTTGCTCAGTTACACGGTAAAAATCAGCACCCATACGGTCTAATTTATTTACGAAGATAATACGTGCAACTTCTGAATCATTAGCATAACGCCAGTTAGTTTCTGATTGTGGTTCAACACCACCAGAACCACAGAACACACCGATGCCGCCATCTAGTACTTTAAGTGAACGGTAAACTTCAACTGTGAAGTCAACGTGTCCAGGAGTATCGATAACGTTAAAACGGTGATCTTTCCAGAAACAGCTTACAGCCGCAGACTGAATAGTAATACCGCGCTCAGCTTCTTGTTCCATGAAGTCAGTAGTAGATTCACCATCATGAACCTCACCAGTTTTATGGATTTGACCAGTAAGCTTTAGGATACGCTCAGTAGTCGTGGTCTTACCCGCATCAACGTGCGCGAAAATACCAATGTTTCTGTACTTCGATAAATCTGCCATTAATTTTGCTCTTAATAAAGTCGATAAATTATTCCGCAGGAGTATAACATCACTTAAAGCGAACATCACCATGCAAGCCGCTTAAAATGCAATCAATTCAACATATTTTTTTTATCGTCAGAATCTACAGGGCATTTAAGATGATAAATATCACGTAAAGCCCTGAAATTAATAATTTTTAGCACTTAACTTAATAGATATAAAGTTACTTCATTATTTTGTAACCGCGCTCAGTGCGAGTAATACAACCATAACTTTGATCAACAGTTAACTTGTCTAACTCAAGTAAATACGCTAGGTATCGGCGCATTATAGGTTGATTAACAGCAACTAAATTGCGGGCTTTGTGGACGGCGAATGTCGTAGTAACGCATTTCATAACAGTATCGTATATTTTTTATGTACGCATTTAACGTTAAAAAAAATTGGCACAACACGAGCTGTATCCACGAAAATCAATATATTATGCATTTTAATGTAAACAACTATTAACATTTCATTGTTGGAAATGCCTAAATTTGGTACATTTTATCCTCAGTGCATATGCATAAAACAACAATTATAAGAACTTACAATGAAACGGAATTTATCTCGTATTACTTATTGGCTGCTTACTTTTAATCTATTAATTTTATGCGGTAATGTTATTGCCCAGCAATATGAAATAACATCACCCGCTGATTGGGTAAAATCCCATGAAATAAAACAGCCTGAACAAACAGACATGACAAAAGTACGCGACGGCACGCTGTACTTACTACTCGACAACCAATCCTACGTACCTAATAACCAAAAACAACAACGCTATACGCGTTTAGTCATGCAGGCGCAAAATCAAAGTGGCGTTGACTATATAAGCCAGCTTAATCTAGATTTTGATCCAAGCTATGAATCGCTAACACTAAACAGCTTAACTATTATCAGAAATGATAAGCGCATTAATAAGCTTAGTAGCGCGAGAATGACGGTTATACAAGGTGAATCTGAATTAGCGGATCGTATTTATAATGGGAGTTTGTCACTTAATATTATTATTGATGATATGCGCAGCGGCGACATACTCGATTACAGCTACACAGTGACAGGTAGCAACCCTATATATGCTAATAAATTTAGTACAAGGCGCACCCTTAACTGGTCGGTACCAGTGGTGCAGCAAAATATGCGCGTACTTTGGGGTAAACAAACTGCACTTAATATAAATACAGTAAACGGTAAAGCGGATGTTCAAAAAACACAAAATAAATACGGTACCGACTATTCTATTGCTTTGTTTGAAGAACCTTTATTAGAACAAAACTCCCAAACGCCCATTTGGTACGACCCATATACACAAATTTATTTTTCTGAGTTTGACGATTGGCGGCAGGTAGTTAACTGGGCATATCCACTTTATCAATCAGCCATAGAAACCCCAAACAGCATTACGGCTGTAGCCGACAACATAAAAACAAAGCACCTCAAAAAACCCGATAGAATTACCGCTGCGCTGCGCTTTAGCCAAGACGAAGTTCGTTATTTAGGGCTTGAAATGGGCACTAATTCACATCAGCCAACGTCCGCCTCACAAACGCTATCGCTGCGATACGGTGATTGCAAAGATAAAACAGTACTACTTATTTCTTTATTAAAAGCGATGGATATAGAAGCCTTCCCTGCGCTGGTCGATACTGAAGAAACCAAACGCTTAAAAGAACTTCCACCTTCTGCAAGTGTATTTAATCACGTAATTGTTACGCTTAAACAAAACGGAAAACGCTACTGGCTCGATCCTACGGTTAGCTACCAACGAGGTACTCTCGAATATTTAGCACAGCCTGATTATGGCTATGCCCTAATTATTGATAAAGGTGAAACCACTTTAACTTCAATGGTGCAAAAACCCGTACATACAAATGTATCTGTAGAAGATAACTTTTTTATTGCTGAAAATGTATCTGAGCCCTCACGTTTCGAAACTCAGTACACTTATGCTGAATTTGAAGCTATTAACCGAAGAAGTAATATTGCGAGTAATGGTTTAAACAGTGTTGCTACATCTTACTTTGAGTACTATCAAGGATTTTTAAATGGTTTATCAATAAATGAAACCATGCAGATTAGTGAACAAGAACAAACCGGTAGGCTAATAACAAAAGAATCGTATTTAATTAGTGAATTTTGGGAAAAAACAGACGAAGGCTATGAAGCTAATTTTTATGCCAATGAAATACAAAATAGCGTTTACGAACCAAAGCAGGTAAATCGCACCGACCCACTCTACTTTGGCTACCCCAATATAATTAACACCACAATAAAACTACATTTTGCAGAAAAAGGTTGGGGATTTGATAGCGATCGACAAGAAATTGATAACGACTACTTCAACCTAAAAACAACTACTGAATTTAATGATAATGTTTTAACACTGAGTTATGACTATTACGCAAAACAAGATCATATTAAAGCCGCTCAAATAGATGATTATTTAGCACAGCGTAAAAAGTTAATATCAGCAACCCATTACCCTATTCTAAAATACACGGAAACGACCGAAACGCCTCAAACAACAGCTGATGTGCTAGATAGCTTTGGTTATAGCTGGCTTAAGTATGTGTTGGCTGGCTATATTTTAGTACTCATATTCTTTTTCGCCGATTGGCGATTAGAGTCAGCAAAAAAAGTGAAATTTGAAGATAGTCCATTTTATGCAGTATCTGTAAGTAAGTTTATTATTTACAGTATTTTAAGTTTAGGCATATTTGTTAATTATTGGAGTTATCGTAACTTTAAAGCCATTAAAGAACGCGACAACTCAAGCATAATGCCTATTGCCCGAGGTATATTTGCGTTTTTATGGTATTACCCTTTGTATCTCGCACTTGCAGAGCACAGCCAACAACAGTTAAACAAAAATAGAGTAATGCCTAACTGGACTGCCTTAACACTCTGGCTAATGGTACTTGCCAGCGCCTTCACTTATCGAATGGACGAATACGCAACCATAGTGATTTGTATAATGCCATTTTTATGGTTGCCTCTAGTTAGTTACATTGAACAAACCGATACCAGCAAAGAAGCCCTACATTACAACTCGTACTGGCGAATTAGACAGTATTTAATCTCGCTTGCGTTTGCACCTCTATTATTTTTGGGCGTACTTCAAGAAGTAAATCTTTTACCCAATGCTGCAATTATCAAAGGCGATAGTTTATGGCCTTACCAAGTACACTTTTTAAAACGTAATCGCCTAACACCTGAAAATGAAGAAATACTCTATTTTTATAGCGATGCAGTATTTGATTATCGAGAAGACGGTAACGGAATAACCGAGAACTATATTTTTAGTTACTACAAAAACGATGACGGTAAGCTTGAATCGGATCTTAGTCACTTTAAAGACATAGAAAAAATAGAAACCACCTACGGTAAAACCAAGCTTGATAACACAAGTATTAAAGTAATAAAAACTGACGGTAGTGATTTCTTGCTCATTGTAGGGCGCCTAAACAAGCAGGATAAAGTACTAGTGGAGCAGATTAATTTACGTATAACAGCAAATAAAGTGCGTTAATGGCTTAAAATATCCAATTAAGTACGAATATTTTTAGCCACAAATTAAAGGCTGTTTATCTTTAGGGGCTAAGATTTTACAAGCGATGCTTTTATAATAAAAATCCATATCAAATTATTTAATAAGTATTAAGTATCTATTTTTTATTCTTAATTGTTCAACCAAGGTAAGCATTTTTATGAAATGGCAGTGCTAACTAGCCGATTTATATATGAATAAAAAACAAGTATCACAATAATAAGAATTATTTGCATTTAGGTGTTGACAGACAGTTAGATCTAACTGATAATCAATATCAACAAGACGGATTGCATACCACTTGTTAAGGAATGAATTGATTTGTTTCTCGACCCTGAAACAACGTGTGGCGCACGTAAACAGCTATGGTTACTTGTTATGAACCGCAACGCCCCTTGATGTTGATAATAAGTAACCGCCCTATTTTACTTGCTACATTGCTCATATCGGTGACGGTAGATATGAAACTAAAAAAGCCCTTACGGGCTTTTTTTATGTCTGTAATTTAGTAAAACTAAATCACTTTAATTAAATAACCTGAGCTCAGGTTAAATATTAACGACGGTTTTTGCGAGCTCGCGCTCGGCGTTGCAGTTTTTCTTCTTCTTTAGCTTGTTTTTTAGCTTCTGCTGCAGCACGTAAACCAGCAACCATTACTTCTTCTTCCTCGCGCATTTGCGGGGTTTCCATCGTAATACGGCCAATAATACCGTCGCGTAATTCGTTGATTAGTATTTCAGACATTTTGTACGTGTCTATTTGGTTGCCACCACGAATACAACCACGTTTTTTACCCGCCATTTCAACAAACTCCCAATCACTTTCAGGAAGTTCGGCAATCTTATAACGTACTTTTAAAAGATCTGGGTATGCACGTAATAAATATTCAGCGGTATAGCTAGCTACTTCTTCATACTCAAGCGCCGTATCACGAATGGCACCGGTAGCGCCTAAGCGATAACCTGAGTTTTCATTCTCTACTTTTGGCCAAAGCATACCTGGCGTATCGTAAAGCATAATACCGTCTTCAAGCTTAATGCGTTGTTGTGCTTTCGTTACCGCAGGCTCATTACCTGTTTTTGCAACTATACGCCCAGCCAGTACATTAATTAACGTAGATTTACCCACGTTAGGAATGCCCATTATCATGGCTTTAATTTGCTTATCAGCACCTACTTTATGCGGCACTAACTTTTTACAGAGCTCGTTAATACGATGCACTTCAGCCGCTTTATCGTGACCAAAAGAAATCGCTTTAACACCATTTTCTTGCTCAAAATAATCTTTCCAGATTTGAGTCATTTTAGGATCAGCTAAATCAGCTTTGTTCATAATTTTGATGACCGGTTTACCTTCACGTAAGGTCGCAACCATCGGGTTTTCACTACTGTAGGGAATGCGCGCATCAAGCACTTCAATGATCACATCCATTTGTGGCATTATTTCTTTAATTTCATTGCGGGCTTTATTCATATGCCCAGGGAACCACTGTATTCCTGCTCTACTCATTTGATTTATATGACCTTTAATTAAAGGCCGCAGCCTATGGGTACTAATGTGGGTACTAAAAGTAAAACTATGCTTTTGTACTTTCCGTTATGATGATAGTTTACTATAAAGTAAAAATTAGTTTTCATAAATTTAGATAGTTAAATCATTTACTAGAAAAGCCTGCTAGCAGGCTTCATATGAAAGTAAGAGCCAGAAATTAAACTGAGTTTTTAAGGACAGTTTCAAAGTTTGTATTTTCTGCAAAAACTTTAGCTAGGGGCTTGGGATCTACATTATCTTCATAGGCTCTTTGAAGTGGACTTTTATCCATATACTCTAAGCAATTAAACTTGCCTAATTGCTCAAAATGAAATGCAGCCTCGGCTTGAAAAGCAGCATACCAATCATCCCATGTTTGATAACTATCTAAGTTTACTTGTTCACTCATACTCGCTTCGTTGGATAAGTCTTGAGAAAACTCTACATAAATCCGGTTAGCTATTTCTAACAGCTCAACATCCACAGCCTTAAGACCGTATTGACTCCTGTTTACATTCACTTCAGCAAACAGATCTCTAAGTAAAACTAGAAATGCTTTTTGATTTTGTACATCATCCTTTGCTAGGCATTCTAGTCCATTTGATAATGCAGCTATTGAAAAAACAATCCTAGCAGGTCGCTTGTGTATTGAACCATTTAAATAACGAGCACTTTCACTCCATAAGTTTTCCACTAGCTCTACAGAAAGTTTTTTATGATTAAAGGTTAAAAGTCCAAGTGACTCAATCCGCTTAAACTGATCATTTAAAATTTCAATAACAATGTTCTTTTCATAATTGTCTTTAAACTTACTGAAAATTCCCATACTTATGTTGTCCTTCACATTTAGAATTAAAATAAGATATTATCACCTCTTAATAAAGATGGAAAAAAACTTATAACCAATTATAAGAAACACTTCCAACCAAAAAAATGAATGAAACTCCCACTAACCACCTGCTTCTTAAAGGATTAACATGTTTGGATTATTTAATAAAACGCCTAAGTACTGGGCTCTAGAAGACTCTTATGATGGAGGTAAAGAAGCTAACTTTATAGGCAGTACCAAAGGTTGTATAAATACTGTAAAGATCTCTCGAAACAAGTTTTCAGGTAACGCTATGGTACTAATAAGCTTTGATGAGCTCCAAGTGCAACCTGATGAAGTAACAATTTCAATTACGTTATCTAAACGTGAGATTGGTCGTAATATAATATCTAAAAATAACTCCGGTAACTCTATTGTGGTATCTATCGACTCTAAGGATAGCGCAAAGCTTGCCGATGATAAGGGTATAACTGTCACGTTCATTAAGGAAAGAGCTATAATAACTAGTGATTGGGTGCCAACTAAAGGTCATCGAATTGATATCTCGAAAGCAGTTACTTACCGTTAATTAGACTAGTAAACAGCTACTGATACCTATAAAAAACATTTCCAGTTATAAATCATTTCTATAACTACGAACTGTACTGACCCCATAATTTTTGTTAAGACATAAGAACCGGTTTTATACGCACTGGTTCAATTATTTTAAAAAGGAAGCAATATGTCACTTTACAAACAAGAATTTAGCCAAGACTTTGAGCTTGGCTTTGACTTAAATGATCACCCTTACTTAATAGATAAAAGCTGGCACAATGATCTTTGTCCAAGCTTTTACTTTAGAGTAGGCGAGCAGTTTTATGTATTGTGGGTAGATCATACTGACGTAGAGCAAAGAGAAGAAAATACGCCTAGATATGTAATAGTTGAAGCAATCAATGAGGGAAGTAATGAGGAACCAGAGGTTTATGCTGGTGAAGGTAAAGTAGCTTTTGAGTGCGAGGATTACAAGAGCTTACATAACTTCCTACAGCACACCTTTGGATAATGACCTATTATTTAGACGGGCTAATAAAGCACTAACATACAGATTATAATTAATTTTTTATAACATCGGCTTGCACTATATTTATTAAACTTTCTGGTTCATTGTTAAAATACACTGGAGATTTATTTAATATTTCGCTATTAACTTTTGGATATACCAGCATAATTTTATCAGCACGAAATAACTGAGAGTCTCTTTTAAGCTTTAACACATCGTAATTAAAGTTGCTGTCTAATTTATTCAATATTTTCCACTTAGCATCCACTATGACCATAGAATCATTTAGATCTAAAATAAAATCGGGCTCTGACTTTATTTTTCCTATTTCAACATTATCTTTAGAGTAAAGTAATTGGTAACTTCTAGGTTTTATCTTTATTTCTTCACTTGAATAGCTGCACAGTAAAAAATCATATACTAGATACTCAAATATAATATTAGCCTCGAAGAAAAGAGAACAACTGTGTGTATACCGATCTAATTTGCCTTCACCTTTAGAAGAATTAAAAAAATCTTCTTGCGAAAGTAACACAAGTAAGTTGTTGAGAAGCCGTTTTTTTTGCTCTGTATTGAACGACTTCTCATAACCATCATGCATGAACTTAGATACAGTTATTTTAACTCTTTTGACTCTATATTTTTGTTTAACTTTAGTATAAATTTTACGTGCTAAAGAAACTAGTGGCGGGCTTAAATAATGCTTATTTTTGCGAATAAAGAACTCTATAACCATGAGTGCAATTTCAGCTAGTCTTGTCTCTGGAGTGTTCAATTTTTTAAATTGATGAACATTGCTTTTTATTGGATCACATATTGAAGCTTGGATATCTACTTCATTCTCGATTGTAGCCGAAGCATATGACTTTTTAAAAACGTCTACTTTATTATATTTTTTAAAAAAAGTATTAATCTCAATTAAAGACATCTTAAATTTTGACTCAAGCATTGAATCAAAATTAAGAGCATTCTTATCATCTTTTTCATTTGCTATAGCTAAATTGAGAAGCGTTTTATCAATTTTAAAATATTTACTACAACTTTTGTAGCGCTCAATTAAGGTAAAAGCTTGCTGTAAGTAGGATAAAAACAGCTTTTCGTCATATTCAAAAATTTTAGGACAAATTATAATTTTTATTATACCTATGTTACTTTCTAATCTGGCATACCCTATTTTATTATTATGTATTTTAGCACTAATTACTTTTAGCTGTTTTTTTAATGGGGTGACATCAATACCACTTTCTATTAATTTTATATATAAATTATCTGTCTCATTAAAAACAAAAGTTTCATTAATAACAAACCCTTTAATATCAGTCATTTAAAAAAGAATACCCACAGTTATTCTGTATGTATTTTGTTAAGCTTAGATAATCTTGATACTCAATGATATCTAAGTCAAAAGGGATTTTAACTTGTCCAAATACTTCTTGCAGTATTTCAAAATCAATTTCTCTTATATCTTTAAACTCTATTAGTAACTTTAAAAAAGCCTGAGAGAAAGACTCTTTATCTTCAACATACATCCAGTTTGCATGTCCAATAATGAAGCGATCACTGTGAATATCATGAATTTTATTAGCTATTAACTCGTTAAATTGTTTTAGAAACTCTGATACATCTGCATCTTTGATGACTTCATAGTTTGGGTATATCTCAAATACATCAAATCGTCTCAATAAGTTATCTTCAATAATTTTTTTATCATCTCTATAGTTAGATGTACAAAAAAAGTATAAGTTTGAAGGTAGAAATAAACGTTTTTCAACTAAATCCCCATTGATTAAATTAGGGATTGTGACATAGTGAATCTTACTATTTTGATTCGTTACCCTTAAGACTTCTTCAAAAATGTTACAGTCTGGATTGACTTCGTAACTTTTAGCGCGCTTGCTTGGTTCTATTAGATAAATAAGATCCCCAATGAGCTCATTTAAATTATTCTCTTGTATCTCCTCTAAAACAAGAGCAAAGGGTATTGATGGGTACTTTATAGCAGTTAACACAAAATCTAAGATTAGCCCTATTTTCTCATCATAAACAACACCATTCTCTTTTGCAGAAACACTCACCCCCTGCATCAAAGAACTATTCGAACTTCCAGAATGAAGATTAATTCTTTTTACTCTAGATAAGATTTGTCCTTCGGTGTTAGTTACTGGTAACTCCATACTAAAGTATTCATTCAGTATTCGATCTATCGACCATGATTTTCCTGTTCCTGGTACGCCTTTTAATAAAAGGTTTAGTGGAATATCTTTTGGAATGACTGATATTTTTGTCTCATTAACATCGTATTGTGGATTAGGCTCTTCAGTATTTTGAGTGTAATTAACTGACTCTTCTTCAACTAAGTAATTAGGTGAAAATATTCTAGAATAGGACGTCGCTCGAGCTACATAATCAGCATAACTTTTATTATCTGATGCTTGGTACGTATTTTGTTCAAATTTTATGTGCTCATGCAAGCCATCTTTAAGAAAGCTCTTAATAATTCTTGCGGGCCCATCTTTATAAAACGAATTGCATTCAGTTATATCGGTCACTAAGTCGTGAGTAACTTTATTCTCATCGTTAAAGCGGCTTTGCTCAATTAAAAAAGTTAACAGTACCTTTAGCTGTCTGCTTACTAATGCTTTATTAAGTTTGTCATTTATAAAGAATCCCTTAGCTAAAATTTTAAAATCATCATCACAAGCTTCTATAGAACCATCAAGCAAATCCATCACGCTTGTAAATATAATTGATTTCAGAAACCTTTTACCACCATCTCTTTCCGCGCTTATACTTTTTGATAGGTCTTGGAATTTAAAATTACATGCCTTATAAATATTTAAACAGCCAACTTGTAAATGTTCGACTTGCGCTTTTAATAAAACGTTATGTTTAGTATTTTCCTTCGAAAGATTTTGGCACTGAAAATAGCTATTAAGCTTAGCAAGTTCATCCTCAGTAAAACTTAACTCCCCGCTTTCAGTACTTGTAGCTTCGCCGTAATTAAGCTCTGAAGGCTTTCCTTGTATTTTCCACAAAATGTAAGAACTGAATAAAGCTTCTAAATGTTTTGGTAGCGATGACTTTATGTTTAGTCGAGGAGAAATTTTTGAGAGCACTACATTCCCTTAACGAGTTACTATTCTTTTGTGATGTAAAATAACTTTCTTTTAATCACTATGCAAAGGTTTTACCCCATACAAATAACACTCAGTATCAATCACATATAAAATATAAGTAATAATGTAAGCTATTTCTGCATATTTCTTATATAATGCGCGCCACTTTGAATTCGTTGAGGCGTATTAATGTCAGAACCAGTCACGTTTGAATCTCTAAATCTTTCTCCTGCAATTTTGAAGGCAGTTGAAGAGTTGGGTTACAAGACACCATCTGAAATCCAAGCTCAATGTATACCGTTATTGCTAGAAAGAAAGGACGTACTGGGACTAGCTCAAACGGGTACAGGTAAAACCGCAGCATTTGCACTGCCATTGTTAAATAATATTGACCCGTCTGTAAAACAGCCGCAGATCCTTGTACTTGCACCTACACGCGAGCTTGCGATCCAAGTTGCTGAGGCATTCGAACAATTTTCTAAACACATTCGTGGTGTTGAAGTATTGGCACTATATGGTGGCCAAAGCTACAGCATCCAGTTAAGCGCACTTCGTCGTGGCGCACAGGTTATTGTTGCAACTCCAGGTCGATTAATCGATCACATTAACCGTGGCACTATCAAGTTTGATGCTTTACAAGCACTTGTACTTGATGAAGCCGATGAAATGTTACNTACAAGCACTTGTACTTGATGAAGCCGATGAAATGTTACGTATGGGCTTTATCGATGATGTAGAAAGCATCATGGAAAAAACACCGCGCGAAAAGCAAACATGTCTTTTCTCTGCGACTATGCCTAAGCAAATCCAAAACATCAGTAGCCGTTATATGAACAATCCTGAACAGGTTCATATTTCAGCACGTAACTCTACAGTATCATCTGTTGAGCAAGTGTTTTGGAATGCAAGCGTACACAAGAATAAAGCGATTGTTCGCTTCTTAGAAGCTGAACAGTATGAAGGTGCTATTGTTTTCGTACGTACACGTAACGATACAGTACAACTTGCTGAGTTATTAGAGCGCGAAGGTTTCTCTGCTGCTCCACTTAACGGTGACATGAACCAGCAAGCACGTGAACGCACTGTAGAACGCTTAAAAAGCGGCA